>JBEEGR010000182.1:0-12980 GCA_041166985.1 Verrucomicrobiota bacterium
GGGAGAGAGAGAAATGGAAAAGCATTCTCCGCTATAGCCAATATTCTGGAAGAGCAGGATGTGGCCGTGCTGCGATGGGGAATTAACGAATAATTTTATGGCCAGAAAATTAAACTTATACGAATCCGAAGCCTTTAAAATTGTGCTTGCGGAAGGAATGCCATCAGAACCCAACGATGCTGAAACAGTTTTTCGCGTACTGACGGACAAACGAGATGAAGCTTTGGAACTGTCTCCCGAATCCAATCGCTGGTTTGGTGATATTCCGCCCGGCACACCCGGCAACAAGAGATAATCCTCATGACTGTCGCTCGCGGGGTGAAACGTTCTTCTTCTCGAAAAACGTCTTCGAAAAATTCTTCCACTCCGCTTAAAGATGCGCTGAACGTCGGCGGACGCATGGTTCCCGTTTCCCGGCTCGACAAAATATTTTATCCGCAGACGGGTTTTACCAAGGGACAGGTCATTGATTATTACATTCGGATTTCTTCCGTTCTACTGCCGCATCTCAAGGATCGTCCGCTCACGCTCAAGCGTTATCCGGATGGCGTGGTCGGGGGATTTTTTTACGAAAAACGCTGTCCGCCCTATCGTCCGGACTGGGTTCAAACCGCGCCAATCTGGAGCGAGCATCACGAACAGGAAATTCATTACTGTCTGGCGAACGATTTGCCGTCCATCATCTGGGCGGCGAACCTGGGCGACCTCGAACTTCACACGTTTCTTTCCAAAGCCAGCGATGTTACGCGACCGACGATGATGGTTTTCGATTTGGATCCTGGCGCGCCCGCGAACATTTTGCAATGCGCGCAGGTTGCCTTGTGGTTGAAAGAAAAACTTAAGGAACTAAATCTTCAAAGCTTTGCAAAAACTTCCGGCTCGAAAGGCCTGCAAGTGTATGTGCCGCTGAACACGCCGACCACTTACGATGCGACCAAGCCGCTGGCCCGTTCGCTGGCCGAACAATTGGAACGCGAGCATCCTGAACTCGTCGTTTCAAAAATGGCGAAGAATCTGCGTTCTGGAAAAGTTTTGGTGGACTGGAGCCAGAACGACCAGCACAAGACCACGGTTTGCGTATATTCACTTCGCGCCAAGGAGCGACCGACGGTTTCAACGCCGGTTGAGTGGGATGAAGTCGAAGCGGCTTTAAAGAAAAAAGATCCCGCGCGACTGAGTTTCACTTCGGACGAGGTTCTCAAGCGCGTCGAAAAGGCGGGTGACTTGTTTGAGCCGGTTTTAAAATTGAAACAGAAGATTAAAACGTGATGCGTCATGTGGGATTGCCCGATGATTCGGGTTATTCAAAAAAACAGCCGGACCGATTTCTCGATCCGGCTGTGTGTTTCCTGTGATGGCAGGGATGCCGCGCTGCGGCGTCCGTTCTACTTCACAACGCCATGTGGGAGACCGGGTCACTCCAATCGGAATAACCGGTGGTGCCGCCGATGGCGCGGGCCTGCAATGTGTAGGTTGTTCCCGGCGTCAGGTTCTCAACGAGAATCTGACGCGCCTGGGTAAAAACCCCAACCGCCTGCCAGCCACTGGTGCCATAACTCAGGCGCACTTCGTACGCGCGAGCGGTGGGAACCGGTTGCAGTCGCACTCCCAATTGGGTGCTGGCCGGATTATCAATCCGGTCAACCACGGGTTTGGGCAGCGGAATCTGCGTCCGGTTGTTGTTCACGGCTTCGAAGCCCGAAGAGAGCAGGGTGGGCAAGTCATCACCCGCCTCACACACAAAATCACGGATAGGTCCGACCGTTGTGATGTTGCGCGAGGTATTCGTAGATGGCCGAGAAATCTTCACTGCCATGACCTTCCCGAATTGCGAAGCGATAGATTTCCTTCGCCACATTTGTCAAAGGCATGGCGACGCCGGTCTCGTATGCGCTCATCGCGACCAGATGCAAATCCTTTTGCAACCAACGCAACGGAAAGTCCGCCGATTCATAATCTCCGCTTTCGATTCGCTCGCGTTTGATGGCGAGGAACGGAGCGGCGGCGGGCCCGCCCAGCAATGCCGCAAACAAAACCTCACGGGACAGACCAAGGGATTCACCCAGAACCAATCCTTCGGCAAAAGCAGCCATCACCGTTCCAAGCAATTGGTTCATCACCATTTTGAGAGAAGCCCCCATGCCTGGGCCGCCGCAGTGAATGATCCTGGTCCCCATGCATTCCAGCAAAGGCCGGCAGGTTTCCAAATCGGTCGCATCGCCTCCCGCCAAAAAGGTGAGTTTCGCCAACGCCGCCTGCCCCTTGGACCCGCTCACCGGGGCACCGACGAAGCGGATGCCGCGCGCCTGGGCCTCTGCCGCCATCCTTCTCGAAAACGACGGGTTAACGGTGCTGCAATCAATCCACATTTGATCCGGCCCGAGATGCGAAAGAAATCCGTCTTTGCCAAGGGCCGCTTCTTCAACGGCGCCGGGATGCGCGAGCATCGTGAAGATAACTTCCACCTCTGACGCCAAAGCGGCGGGGGAGTCGGCCCATCGCGCACCTTGAGCCACCAAGGGGTCCGCCTTTTCACGAGTGCGGTTGAAGACGACCAGCGAGTGGCCGTGTTTTTGCAGGTTTCCGGCCATGCGGCTGCCCATAATGCCCAGACCAATAAAACCAATTTTCATTGGCTCCTCCCCGCGAGTTCGGTGACAGTTTCAATTTCCGCAATCTCCGCTTCGTTCAACTGAAACTCAGCCGCGTCGAAGATTTCTTCGACCTGTTCCGCACTTCGCGCGCCGACGATTGCGCCCGTCACCGCCGGATTACGCAATGTCCAGGCGATGGCAACATGTCCCGGCGGGCGGTCGTGGCGCGCACCGACCTCGGACAAACGTTCCACGAGCGCGAGGTTTTTGGAAAGCTTCGGGTCCTGGAACTCTGGATTGCGACCGCGCCAATCGTCAGCCGGCAGGTGGGCCACACGTTCGCGTGTCATTGCGCCGGTCAGAAGTCCGGAAGCCATCGGCGAATAAACAATGACGCCAATTTCCTCCGAGTGGCAGAACGGCAGTGTTTCATCTTCGACGTCGCGGCGGATCAAAGAATACGGCGGTTGGAGTGACGTGATCGGTGCAATCTTTTGCGCCAGTTGCAACTGTTCGACGTTGAAGTTCGAGACGCCAATCCAGCGGACTTTTCCTTCCTGCTGAAGTTGCGCCATCGTCGTCCAGCCTTCTTCGAGTTCCGTTGTGTCGTCCACGGGCCAATGGACCTGGTAGAGGTCAATGGTCTCGATCTGCAAACGTCGCAGGCTGTTTTCACATTCGGTGCGGATGGAGTCGGCCTTCAGCGAGTGACGAACCTTCCCGTGTTCATCCCAGCGCAAGCCGCATTTGGTGAAAACATAAGGCCGCGCGCCATCCCAACTCTTCAATGCGCGGGCCACGACTTCTTCGGAGTGGCCAGTGCCATATACCGCCGCCGTATCAATCCAGTTCACGCCCAGTTCCAGTGCGCGATGGATGGCGCCGATGGACGCTTTGTCGTCCTGATCACCCCAGGCGAATTCCCAGCCCGAGCCGCCGATGGCCCAGGCGCCAAATCCCACGGGCGTGATGAACAAGTCCGAATTACCGAGTCGTTTGGTTTGTAGTTTTTGCATATTCGCTATCTTTCTTTTTCTATTTTGTTTTTAGGCCCGATGCGCGGGCGTCTAAGAAAGACCTTTGCACCAGTCGTGCCACGAACTCCGAATGTTGATTCACAGGGATTTGAGAGCGAGCAGTGGGAGGAATGAGCGGTGGATGGAAAAATCGCTTACCATGCCCCCGATAAGCGGCTGACCTGCTCTCACCGGCAATCGGCCATGCGGCTGGCAAATCGAGGGTGGGGCGTGTCACTCCAACGCCACGTTCGCCGTTGAGCCACTGCCGGTCGAATACGAAGAAGCCGAGAGCTTTTCGAGTTGCGCGTTGCTGGTTGAAAATTGTTTCGATGTAATGCCGACGAAATTATGACCGTCGCCACAAAATAGTTGGAAGATGGGCGGGCACTCGTCATGCCAAGCCAGGCCGGCGGCACGAACTCGGTTATTGATTACATCGTCACCAAGATTCCGCGCTTCGCCTTCTAGAAATTTCCGCAAGCCGACCCCACGCTCACCACGCAGAGGGACTGTTGGCGCTATGGCTTCCCTGTCTCTTGCCATCCACCGCCGAGTGATTTCACCAGAGAGACTGCGGCGACGAGTTGTTCGCCACGCAGTTGCACATTACTGAACTCCACCTTCAACACGGTGCTCTCCGCTGTTGCCACTTCGAGATAAGTGATCAGGCCGTCGCGGTATTGGTTGTTGGCCACTTCGAGTTGTTTGCGCGCCGCCATCAAGGCCTCACTTTCCAATCCGTATTGGCTGGCCAGAAGATTCTGGGCCGCGAGGTTGTCTTCAACTTCGGAGAAAGCCGTCAGCACACTTTGGCGATAGGTGGCGACCATTTCTTCATAACTCGCATTTGCGAAGCGCAAACCAGCGCGGAGTTTGCCGCCTTCAAAAATGGGCAGGGTCAATGAAGGTCCCACCGCCCAAAACCGGCTGGATGCATTGAAGAGCGTGTCGGCGTTGAGGCTCTCAAGACCTACCAGACCGTTCAATTGAATGGTCGGAAAAAACGCCGCCTTCGCCACGCCGATACTCGCATTCGCTGCGGCCATGCGACGTTCGGCGGCGGAAATGTCCGGCCTGCGTTCCAGTAATTCGGAGGGCAAACCCGATGGGATCAAGGGAGGCGCAACGGAAAGCGTGCGCTCGGGAATTTGAAAGTTGGAGGCGTTCTGTCCGATCAGGACGGCCAGGGCATGTTCAAATTTCGCGCGCTGCAATGCCACGGCTGGCAGTTGGGCTTGCGTGGTTTTGAGGATCGTCTCCGCTTGGGCGACTTCCAGATCAGTGGCAACGCCGCCTTTCCGGAGGTTCATGGTCAACTCGAATGATTTGCTGAACACCTGAATACTTGAGCGGAGCACCGCCACTTGAGAGTCCAGTGCGCGCAAGGTGAAATAGTCCACGGCGACCTCGGCTTGGATCGCGAGTTTGATTGCTTCCAGATCATCGGCGCTGGCCTGTGCCTGGGCGCGGGCGGACTCAACGCTGCGGCGCACGCGGCCCCACAGATCCACTTCGTAACTGAAATCCAGCGGTATGCTAAAAGTATTATAAGTGCTCGACTGGCCGATAGCCTGGCCGGTCGTCACCGATGGGGCGTTGAGTGAAGTTTGCTGACGAGTGGCCGAACCAGAAAGCGCGACGTTCGGGAAAAGTCCCGACCGGGTGACATCCATCTGGGCGCGCGCCTCGGCAAAGCGGGCGACGGCAACTTTGAGTTGTTGATTCGCGTTGGCGGCTTGAACTTCCAAAGCACTGAGTTCCGCATCGCCAAAAATTTCCCACCAGTTGCCTTTGGAAAACGCAGCTTGTGGTTCCGCAACTTTCCAACCGTTGGTGGCGTCAGTGTTGGTTGCGCTGGTATAGGCAGCAGGAATGGTGGTCGCCTGCGGGCGTTTGTAATCTGGTCCGACCATGCATCCGGGGAAAAGTGTCAGCGTGGCGAGCGGGAGGCCCAGATAGATCACCGACGATAGGTTTCGAATCGCGTGAACCTTCCACGTCGCTGCGCCTCGCAGAGGCACGGTCCGGAGCGCGGGTTTGCGACCCGCAGCATGTTCAAATCTTGGGGAACTGAAGATCATAAATTATTTTGCCGCTGTTGCCTTGGGAGCGGCTGCGATGTTCACCTTGGCGCCATTGACGAGCGAGTCAGTGGGGTTGGTGATGACACGGTCGGTTGAAGTCACACCGCCCAGGACTTCGACCATTTGTCCGAAGTCACGGCCGACCTGAACCGATCGCAATTCGACCGTGCCGTCCGCACGAACCACTCCCACCTGTAAACCTTGCGCGCGAAACAGGAGGGTGTTGGAAGGCAGGAGTAGATGAGGTTGGGAATTGTTTTCCTTGAAGCTAAGCTCGCCATAGCTGTAGGGCAGGACTTGATGCTGCGAGTTGTCTACTTCGAGTTCGGTCAACAGCGTCCGTGAATCGGTTGAGATGGCTTCCGAGGTGGTCGTAACTTTAGCAGTGAACTCCCGGCCCGGGCTGGCTGGGGTCGTCAACGTGGCCGTCTGGCCGGTCGCAATACCAGCCGCGGAAGATTCCGGCACGCGCACGTACACACGAAGTTTTTCGGTTTGGGCAATATGGAACAATTGCTTGCCGCCACTGCCAGCCACAATGAGGTCGCCAATGTCCACGGAGCGAATGGTAACGGTGCCGGCGAACGGCGCGGTGACACGCTGGAATGCCACCAGTTCTTCCAGCCTCCGCACATTGGCCCGATCGGCTTCAACGCTGGCGGCTGCGGTTTCGCGCCCAGCCGCCTTTTCGACGGCTGCCTGCTCGGACACCGAGGCCGTTTTCAACAACTCCTTCCAGCGCGTATCCGTTGTCTCGGCGAGGTGAAGGTTGGCCTGGGCCAGGACGAGTTGCGCTTTGGCCTGCGCGAGTTGCTGGTCCAAATCCGGCGTCTCTATTTCCGCCAGCAATTGCCCGGCCTGAACATGCGCTCCAATGTCCGCCACCCAGTCTTTGAGGTAGCCGTTGGCGCGAGCATAGATGGACGCTTCCCGCCATGGCTTGATCTCCGCCGGCAGGATCAGTCCGTCTCCCGCTTTTTCGGGTGCGGGAGAAACGACCAAAACCGTCGGGATCGCCAGTTGGTTCATGTCCGCTGTGGCCACGCGTCTCTGACGCCAGCGCGGAATGAAACCGAGCGCGAGCGCGCCGATTAAAATTAATGCGCCCACAATTCCAGCGACACGCAGGCGTCTGGTGGAATGTGTTGGCGTCACTTGCGCTCCACTGTTTCTTTGCGATTCAGTGGCGCTGTTTGGTTGAAGTTCAATTCTATTCATGGAAGTTCCTTACGTATTGGCCGGAGCCGGAATAATAGTTTGCGCTGGCGTTGGCCGTTCCGCTTCGTGTTTTTCAGGCACGAGCGTTTTTCGGTGCATGGCACTGAAGACCACTGGAACAAAAAACAGCGTGGCCAGAGTCGCCATGACCAGACCGCCAATCACCGCCCGGCCCAACGGCGCGTTCTGCTCGCCGCCTTCGCCCAATCCCAGCGCCATCGGGACCATGCCGATAATCATCGCCAGCGCCGTCATGAGGACTGGCCGCAAACGACCGACGCCCGCTTCCCACGCAGACTTCAGCGGCGTCATTCCTTCCTGGAGATGCTGGCGCGCGAAGGTGACCACGAGCACGGAGTTGGCTGTGGCCACGCCGAGACACATGATGGCACCCATCATGGCCGGGACGCTCAAGGTGGTTGTGGTGAGGAACAGACCCCAAACGACGCCCGCCAGCGCACCGGTCAAAGCTGTCAGAATGATGAACGGGTCAAGCCAGCTTTGAAAATTGACGACCAGCAATAAATAGATCAGCGCAATCGCCATCACCAGACCGACACCCAAGCTTACGAAACTGGAGCGCATGGTTTCCGCCTGGCCGCGGAGCATGATCGAACTCCCGTGCGGCAATGATTTCTGCGCCTGCGCGATGATGGGTTGAATATCCGCAAGCACACCGCCCAGATCGCGACCGCCAACACCACCGAAGACATCCACTACCGGCAAAATGTTGTAGTGCGAGTAAATCGGCTGGCTGTAGGTGCGCGTAAGGGTGGTCAGGTTTGCCAGCAATTGTTCATTGCCAGTGCCGGGAGTGCCGGGAGTCACCGGCATGGAATTAAGATCGGACAGCGAAGTCATCCGATACTCCGGCACGCGAATATTCAGGAGGTACTGGACGCCGATCTGTGAATCGAGCCAGAAAGTCGGCTGGACCTGGGTGCTGCCGTTCAGATTGAGCAGAACCGAACCGGCAATGTCGCGTTCGGAAAGGCCAAGTTGCGAAGCCCTCGTCCGATCAATGGCAAATTCGAATCTCGGCAAATCCGACGGCTGCTGAACGCGCACATCAACGGCACCGCGCACGTGACGGATTTTGTCGGCAATCGCCTTGGCGACCAGTTGGTTCCCGGCCAGGTCCCGGCCCAGCACCTGGACATCGAACGGAGCCGGCAGTCCAAAGCTAATCGTCTCGCTGACGACGTCCGCGGGCAGAAAGTAAAACGTCGTGCCGGGAAAATCGCGATTGAGTGCAAGGCGCAGACTCCGGACATAATCGGGTGTCGGCTTGTGACCGGTTTTCAACGAGACCATGATGTCCGCGTCCGCCGGTCCAGCCGTGCCACTGTCATTATAGCTCAGGTTGATTCCGGAAATCGGCAGGCCAATATTATCAACGATGCCTTGGATTTCCGTCGCCGGAATTTCACGGCGAATCGCGTTTTCGACGTTATCAACCAGGATGGCAGTTTCCTCGATCCGGGTCCCGCTATGGGTGCGCACGTGCAATCGGAACATTCCAGCATCAACGCTCGGAAAAAAGTCCTGCCCCAGAAACGGAACCAGGAGCAACGAGGCCACGCAAAAGGCCAGGAACGTTCCCCCGAACGCCAGTCGATGAGCCAATACCGATTCGAGCAAGTTTCGGTAACCTTGCCGCAAGCGCTCAAAGGCGTGCTCAAATCCTTGCTGAAGACGAACCAATGGCCGCAGCCATTTGGACACGGTTTTGGATTCGGGCTTGGGCGTTACGGACGAGACGTCGCCGTGCTGATGATGATGGCGTTCGAGCCACATCACCATCGTCGGCACGAGCGTGCGAGACAAAGCGTAGGAGGCCAGCACCGCGAACACCACCGCCTTCGCGAGGGGCGCGAACAGAAATCCCGCCACGCCAGAAAGAAAAAACATGGGAACGAAAACGATGCAGATGCACAGCGTGGAAACCATGGCGGGCAAGGCGATTTCACCCGCGCCAATCAGAATGCCGTTCTCCAGAGTTTCGCCGGCGCTCAAGTGGCGTTCGATATTCTCGATGGTCACGGTCGCGTCATCCACCAGAATTCCGACCGCCAGAGCCAGGCCGCCAAGCGTCATCAGATTGATTGTTTCGCCGAGCGCGCTGAGAGTGGCGAGTGACGCGAGGACAGCCAGCGGAATGGAAGTGGCGATAATCAGCGTGCTTCTCCACGAACCGAGAAACAGTAGAATCATCAACGCCGTCAAGACGGCCGCGATCACGCCCTCCCGCACGACGCCGCTGACCGCTGCCTGCACGAAGATGGATTGATCGGCGAATTGTTTTACCTGTAGATCGCCGGTGACCGTTTTCATCACGTTCGCCATGGCGGCTTTGACTCCGCTCGCGACCTGGAGCGTCGAAGCGCTGCCGTTTTTCAGAATACTCAAAAGGGTGCTGCGAATCCCATCCTGCCGGACGACGTTCTGCTGCGGCATCGCTCCATCATGCACCTGCGCGACGTCAGCGACGCGAATGACCGCCCCGTCCGTGGTTGTTTTGATCGGCACACTATTAAGCCGGTCAATCACGCGCAGGCTGGTGTTGAGATCAATCGGATATTCGTTGGCTCCGATTTTAGCCGTGCCGCTGGGATAGACCAGATTCTGCGTGGTGAGAGCGTTGACCACTTCCTGCTGGGAAAGGTTTTGTGCTTTGAGCGCTTGGGGATTCAGATCCACCTGGATCACCCGTTGCTTGCCGCCGAAGGGATAGGGAACGCCCACGCCGGGAACGCTGATGAGTCCCACGCGAATCGTATTCATGGCGAGGTCGAAAGTTTGCTGCTCGGAAAGCGTCTTGCTGCTGATGCCATACTGCAAAATCGGAACCGTGGAGGCCTTGTATTGGATGATCAGCGGCGGCGTGGTGCCGGGCTGAAGTTGTTTCAGCATGGTCTGGGATTCCGCAGCGATCTGGGCCACGGCCCCGTCAGGGGAAACGCCCGGCTGAAAGAATACTTTAATGACGCCCACGCCATCGTAGGAGGTGGATTCGATGTGTTGAATATTATTTACCGTCGTGGTGAGGGCGCGTTCATCGGTGTAAACCATGCGCTGTTCAATGTCCTTGGCCGAGAGGCCGGTGTATCCCCAAATCACGCTGACCACCGGAATGTTGATGGACGGAAAGATGTCGGTGGGTGTGCGCAACAACACAAACGGCGTCAGCAACAGCAACAGCAGCGCTGCTACGACAAACGTGTAAGGGCGGCGAAGAGCTAGATGGACTATCCACATAAATCTTTATTCTTGAGTTGGTTCACTTTCGCTTCGCTCCGGAAGAATTTCAAATGCGCCCATCGTGGGATGAAAGCGAGTCTCCGGCGACGCTGCTCGGTCGCAGAGGGCCGTTTGGTTTTATCAACGACCGGCACTTCCATTTGTTCTTCTTGCCAGACCGTTATCGGGAGTCGAAATGCGACCACTTGCTTCGAGTTGCCCGTCCAGGTTGTGTTGATGATTTTCATAATAATCGTTTTGGGTCTTCGTTTGCGGCCTGTTCGAGCGCCACATGAGGGGACTATTGCAACGGGCGTGCCACGGATTGGTGCGGTTGATTTCCAGCGGTTTGTGAATGAGAACACGGGCAAATGGGTGACCAGCGGAGAAACGCTTTATCGCGCGGGTGATAAGCGGGTGACCTGTGGCGAAAGCGAAACACAGTAAATGAATCAACGATGCTTTTTTGTGCGGTTGCTCTCATGGCTCGCTGTTCCAGGTTGGTAATGAAATTCCGCCTTCTGCCCGGCCAAACGCGCCAGGCGTTGTTTGGCGGATTCGGCCAGAAGGTTTTCAATCGTTCGCAGTAGTGTCGGGATGTCCATCGGCTTCTCCAGGAGCGCGCCCACGCCGGCGCTGATCGCGGTGAAAAGCTGGTTCGGGCGTGCAGTGGCGATGATGATGGGAATGAGCGGATGCTCGCGGGTGAGTTCCTCAAAGGTATCCCAACCATTCTTGACCGGCATGTTCAGGTCGAGCAACGCCAGATCAACGGGCATCCCGGCGGCGAGATCCAGCGCCTGTTGTCCGTTCTCGGCCGGGATGACGATGTAGCCTTCGGCCACGAGCACATCGCTCAAGGAACCGCGCACAGTGGGGTCGTCGTCCACCAACAGGATGCGTTTGCCGGGACGATTCGTCGAACGAACGTGCGTGATCGTAGTTTTTGAAGTTGTGGATGATTTCATTGGTGAAGAGAAAAGATGTGGTGTCGTGGTTGCGCCGTCGGTGACAGGATTTGTTCAATGCACTTGAGCAGTTCTTCAGTGTCCACCGGCTTGGCGAAGTAAACGGTCGAGCCGTCAACCACGGCGTGGCCTCCGGTGGCTTCGTTGCTTGCCAGCGCGGTCAGAAATACGATTGGCGTGCCCGCAAGTTCGGGATCGGCGTGAATTCGGGCCGCAATATCACCGCCATCAAGGCGGGGCATTAACACATCCAGAAGAATCAACTGCGGATGAAAATCGCGGGCCGCGTCAATGGCCAGAGTCGGATCGTTTTCCGTGCGCACCTCATAATTCGCCATGGCTTCGAGGTTGAGTTTGAGGCTGCGGGTAACGGTTGGTTCGTCGTCCACGACCAATATGCGTTTTGAGTTCATGATTTGTTTTTGAGAATGGCGGTGTCGAGTGTGGAGACTCCCCGTTTGCGTGCGTTACCTTCCGACGTATTGCTCCAATATTTTTCTCAACTCGCCGATGTCCACGGGCTTGGCCAGAAATGCGTCTCCTCCGCTTTTTATCTCGTGGCCATCGGTTTCTTCGTTGGAAACAATCGCTGTCAGAAAGATGACGGGTGTATCGCGGAACAACGGATCTGCCCGCAGCCGTGCGGCAACATCGCCGCCGTCCATGTCGGGCATGATCACATCCAACAGGATTAAATCTGGCAGGAAAGTCCGGGCTGTGGCCAGCGCATTGGCCGGATGGTTTTCACCATGAACCTCGTAACCGCCGCTGGATTCGAGGTTGAGTTTCAGATTTCGGGTGACGCTCGGTTCGTCGTCCACCACGAGGATTCGTTTCGTGTTCATAATTCTTCTTTTGGTTTGGTGTTGAATTGCAAAGTGACGCGCGCGCCGCCTTCACTGCGGTTGCGCAGGCGGATAGAACCGCCGTGGATTTCCATGATGCGGCGGACTATCGCCAGCCCCAGACCGGTTCCCTGGCCGGGCGGTTTGGTTGTGAAAAACGGCTCGAACAATTTGCCTGTGTTCTCCGGCGTTATGCCATGGCCCGTGTCTTCCACTTCAACCATCACGCTCGCTGGAGCATCGCCGTTGCTGCCAGGGAGGGAGGAAGCGAAAGTCCGCACGGTGAGTATGCCGCCAGGCGGCATCGCTTGAATCGCATTGAGAAAGAGGTTCACAAACACATGCTCAATACGCGTTCGATCCAGCAAGAGCGACGGCAACGTCGTGTTGAATTCACGCGTCACCGTTACGTGCTGCTTGTTCAATTGATGCCGCACCAGCTTGAGCGAATTTTCAATGACGTCATGGATGTCCTGACTGGTGCGCTGCAAAGGGCGCGGACGAGCGTAGTCCAGGAGAACATTAATAATACTGCTGGCGCGATGGACGGCTTCCTTCATGTCCTGGACCAATTGGGCTTCGTCCTGGTTTTCGGTTTTGCGATGTAGGAAATAATCCGCCCCCAGGCTCAGCGTCATGAGTGGATTCTTGACTTCATGCGCGACGCCAGCGGCCAGCCGTCCAACGGATTCCATTTTTGCCGTTTCAATAAGTTGGAATTGAGTCCGCTGCAATTCTGCATGAGCGGTCCGGACATCGTTCAGCGCGTGGCGGAGATCTTCTTCGGCCTGGCGGCGTTGAGCGTTCTCGGCTTGCAACGCCTCGGTGCGGCGGGCCACGGTTTGCTCCAAACCTTCGTTCGCTTCGCGCAACGACGCGAGCAGGGCAACCACCACCAGAAATGAGATGGCCAGCGTCAAAGTATTCCAAACCGGAAAGAACCAATGTCCCGCCAGGAACCGATGTGCGTATGTATGGCGCGCCAGCATGTCAGAGCCGAGCCAAACACCCG
>JBEEGR010000183.1:0-6297 GCA_041166985.1 Verrucomicrobiota bacterium
AATCGTTGAATCGTTGAATCGTTGAATCGGAAGACGCTGTAACGATTCAACGTTGTAACGATTCAACGATTTGATCGCCGCCGCAATTTCCCTGGCCGCGCCATCACCCTGCACGCGACACGGGACCAGGATAATTTCCAGACTTGGATTGCGACGTTGCACCACATGCAACACATCACGAATCGCGGCGCCGGTTGGCGACGTGACCAGGCCAATGTGTTGCGGAAAGCGCGGCAGCGAACGCTTCCGTTCCGGCGCGAACAATCCTTCCGCCTGCAACTTTTGCTTGAGCTTTTCAAACGCGACCTGCAACGCGCCGATGCCCTGCAATTCCACTTCATGCACGATGAGTTGATATTGCCCGCGCGTTTCATAAACCGTCACGTCGCCGTGCAATAAAACCTTTTGTCCGTCCTGCAACAAATGCCGGTGGCTGACCGCTTCGCCGCGAAACAAAACACAACTGAGTTGCGAGCCGGCATCCTTGAGCGTGAAATAAATGTGGCCGGAACCTTGCGCGCGAAAATTTGTGACCTCGCCCGTGACCCAGATTTGCCCCACGTGTCTTTCCAGCAAGGCGCGAATGGTTCCCGTCAGTTCTGACACGGAAAGAATCCTGCGAAACTGCGCCGGCGAATCCGTTTCGTTCGCTGGCCTCGCTTTTTCCGCGCCTGGTTCCGGCGGAAACAGTTCGCCGAAGTCCCATTGGGATTTGCCGGATTTGCTCATGAAATTTTCTGGATGCGAAATAAAGTTCGCTGACTGCGTGAGAACGAACTTGAAGCCTTTTTCCAATTTTGGCGAGAACGAACATCGTGACGCTCAGAATTGCGCTTGGCTTGCGTGACCGCGTTTTC
Source organism: Verrucomicrobiota bacterium (assembly GCA_041166985.1). Lineage (GTDB taxonomy): Bacteria > Verrucomicrobiota > Verrucomicrobiia > Limisphaerales > DASXHY01 > DASXHY01. Next base: position 858 of record JBEEGR010000183.1, read on the forward strand.
TAATGTCGCCGTCATGCGACCGCTCCGGGCGTTAGTCATTTATATTCTCGTCGTTTTCATCGGCGGCGCGCTGCTGGCTCCGTGGCTTTACTGGCTCACGCAGCATTTCGGCCAGAATGTTTCCAAACTGGCGGACGCTCCGTTTCATCGTTTCGTCAATCGCGCCGTGCTGGGCATCGCGTTGATTGGTTTGTGGCCATTGGTGAAAAATCTCGGGCTGACTTCACCGCGTGATCTCGGACTGGTCAAACCCACCGGCCAATGGAAAAATTTAAGCAAAGGTTTCCTGCTCGGATTCATTTCGCTCGCCATCGTGGCGGCGCTGGCCCTGACGCTCGGCGCGCGGCATCTGAGCGATAAATATTCCGGCGGCCAACTCGCCGGGAAACTCGCGGGCGCGGCGGCGGGAGCAATCATCGTGGCGGTGCTGGAAGAAATTCTGTTTCGCGGCGCGTTGTTCGGCACGTTGCGGAAAGCGTTTCATTGGATCACCGCTTTATTGATCAGCAGCGCGATTTACGCGATTGTGCATTTTCTGGAGAGCGCGCAGGATCCCGAAACGGTGACCTGGCTTTCCGGCCTGCAACTGCTGCCGCTAATGTTCGCCAATTTCGCGAACTGGCAGGCAGTGTTCCCCGGATTTTTCAATCTCACACTCGCGGGAATCCTGCTTGGCCTGGCGTATCAACGGACTGGCAATTTATATTTTTCCACCGGCCTGCACACCGGCTGGATTTTCTGGATCAAATCCTACGGTATGATTACCCGCGCGACACCGGGCGCGAACACGTGGTGGTGGGGCGCGGGAAAACTGGCGGTGGTTAATGGCTGGGTTGCGTTGCCGGTGCTGATCGTCGTGCTGGCCTTGCTGGATCGGGTTGTGCGCCGAAAAACCTCGAACATCCAATGACGAAGCTTCCGCCAACTTATTGGATGTTGAGCGTTCGATGTTCGATGTTGGATGTTCCATTTAATTTCTCCCTCCACAAATGAACTCAAGCGCGTGGAACCTAAAAAGTCTCCTCAATTCCACGTTGAGTTTCGTCTATCCCGAGGTCTGCCAGCTCTGTGAAAAAGCCCGCGCCACAGCGGTGGAAGGTTTTGTCTGCGCGGCGTGCTGGCGGCAGGTGCGGTTTATTCGGCCGCCATTTTGCGAACGCTGCGGGTTGCCATTCGAAGGCGCGTTGACCACGCAATTTGAATGCACCAACTGCCGCGAAATGGAATTGCATTTTACATCCGCGCGCTCGTCGGTTGTCGCCAGCGGAAAAGTTCTGGAGGTGATTCACCGCTATAAATATCAGCGCGCGCTTTGGTTTGAACCGTTTCTCGCCGACCTGCTGATTCGCGAGGCGGCGGCGGAGTTGCGGCGCGAGCAATGGGATTGGATTGTGCCGGTGCCGTTGCACTCGGCCAAGCAGCGCGAGCGGGAATTCAACCAGGCCGAACGGCTCGCCCAAAGATTGAGCGCGGCGACCGCGATTCCACTCAACACGAGCTTGCTTCAACGGACAAAGCCTACTTTGACACAAACAAAACTGACCCGCGAGCAACGGGCAAAAAATGTGTTCAAAGCCTTTGCGCGACAGGATGGCGTGAAACTGAATGGCGGGCGAATTGTTTTGTTCGACGACGTTTTCACAACCGGCGCGACGACGAGCGCCTGCGCGAAGGTGTTGCGCGCCGCCGGAGCTGCGGAAGTCTGCGTCTGGTCGCTGGCGCGCGGGCTTTAAACCAGCTAAACAACTGGCTTGTTCAACCTGCCGACCGAGTTTAAATTGTCCGCCATGGCTACGACTTCATTCACGAAGAAAACTCTGGGATTGGAAACGGTTGAACCAGCGGTCACGCCTCCGCCCGCGTCCACGGGTTCCGCGACTACTTTCACCAAGAAGCCCAAGATAACTTCCAAATCGAAGAAGCGCGAAATTCCGGAAGGGCTTTGGACCAAATGCCCGAAGTGCAGCACGATGGTTTTCGACAAGGAACTGGACGAAAATCTGAAGGTCTGCCCGCGTTGCCAATATCATTTTCCCATCACCGCCCGCGAACGGATTCATTCGATGGTGGAAACCTGCACGTTTGAGGAACTGGACGCGGACATGAAGAGCAAGGACGTGCTGAACTTCACTGGCGCGGCTTCCTACAAATCCAAGCTCGATAAATATCAAAAGACGACCGGGTTGAAGGACGCGGTCATTACCGGGCTTTGCAAAATCGGCGAGCAACGCGCCGCGCTGGGGGTCATGGATTTCAGTTTTCTCGGCGGCTCCATGGGTTCCGTCGTCGGCGAAAAGTTGACGCGGCTGATTGAGAAAGCCACGGAGAAAGAATTGCCGTTGATTATTTTTTCCACCAGCGGCGGCGCGCGCATGTATGAAGGCATGTTCAGCCTGATGCAAATGGCCAAGACCTGCGGCGCATTGGCATATCATGCGGAAGCAAAACTGCCGTTCATCAGCGTGTTGACCGATCCGACCATGGCGGGCGTCATGGCCAGCTTCGCAACCGTTGGCGATCTCATCATTGCCGAGCCGGGCGCGATGATTGGTTTTGCCGGGCCGCGCGTGATCAAAGACACCACGCAAGCCGAGTTGCCACCCGGTTTTCAGACGGCGGAATTTCTTGTGGATCACGGGCTGATTGACGCCATCGTATCACGCAAAGAGATGAAGGAGCGGCTGATTCAATACATCAGCTACCTGACGGCCGCCCGCAATTCGGCGGTGGCTTAAGCTGCCGTCTTTCAAATCTGCTCGGGTAATTCCCCATGGAGAAACGTCGCTGGCCAGCGTTCGTTTAGACATGAAACATTTTATTTTCTTCTTCGGCGCCCTGTTCGCTCTCTCATTTTTCGCCCAGGCGCAAACAACCGCTCCTCTTTCACCCGCGCAAAGGCCCACAACAATTGTGCCGCCGGTCACTCGCGCCACTTCGTCCACCAGCCCGGCACCGGAGTTGCGCCCAGGACAAACGCTTTTCGTGCCTAACTCTCCGAATGCAGCTGGATCCGCCAGTAATCCCAACAACCTTCCGGCGGGCGAGGGATTCACCAATAATTCAGCGGCGATGAGCAATGTTTCGTCCGGCTACTCTCAAAAAGGGTTTACCTCGCCCACCGAGCGTTCTCCCCAACCGGCGCAGCAGCGCATTCTATTGCCCAATCGCTGATAGCCTCGAAGCCGCTTTGGGGGTTAATCGGAAGGCCTTTCCCCTTACATTACCCTATTTGTCGGCTTCACGTGGCAGAACGAAAATGATTTAATGAGACTGACTGGCACCATCCTACTGGCTGATGACAATGCGGATGACGTGTTGCTTACTCAACTCGCGCTCAAAAAGGCGCGGCTGGCGAACCCTTTGCAAATCGTGCGGGATGGTGAGGAGGCAATTTCCTATTTGTCCGGCGTCGGCCGCTATGCCGATCGTGACAAATATCCATTCCCGATTTTGTTGTTGCTCGATTTGAACATGCCGCGACTGAATGGCTTCGATGTCCTTAACTGGTTGCGGGAACAATCGTTTCGCAATCACTTGCTCGTGGCGGTTTCCACCGATTCGGACAGCGGACCCAGTGTCCGCCGCGCCTACGAACTGGGAGCGGATTCCTATCTGATCAAACCGCCAAACTCAGAAGCGCTGCTGGCGTTGGTGCAACGACTGAAAGCGTATTGGGTAATCGAACCGCCGGAATCGCTCGTCGCTTAATATTCGGCTACACGGGTTTTGGAATTTTCGCCAGGTTGCGGCGGATAAGCGATTTCATATCCGTCGGCTGGCCGCCCTGGTCAAAATAATTCTGAAGCTCCCGCGCCATCGCTTCCAAAGGATTGTTCTCATAACCGTGTTCCAGGAAACCCGCCGCGTAAGTTGTCAGAAATCCATCCACGCCCAGGTAAAGCCATTGAACGATATGAACGAGTTCGTGAAAATGAAGTGATTCATCGTAAAGGCCGTTCTCGCGCACGAAGTATGTGTTGCGATAAGTGATGCCGGCGTAATCACCCTTCTCGAACTCGGCCAGTTCGGGCAATCCTATTTCCCTCAGCGGCGGAATTGGAATCCGCGGCACAATAACCACATAGGCCGTTTCGAGAAACACCGACGGAAAATAATCCTTCAATCGCGGAAACCGCTGCGACGCCACCGAACGGGCTTCGGTGCGATGCCTCGCCAGGGTTCGCTCAATCCATTCACGCAGTTGCGGTAATTTCTCCTGAATATTCTGCAAGCTCATCGAGACGAGAAAATAACGCAAAGTCATTCCCAGCGCACTTTGATTTTTAAGCCAGCGTCTTGAAAAGATTCGTTCGGAGTTTGTTCTTTAAGGAGGCAGTGGCACTTCGCGTCTGTAGCAACCTGCTCTTGACCGGCAATTAACAACCAAAACAAGTTTAGTTCAGTTGCCCCGAATCCGGCACTTTGAACATTTCCACCATTTGGACGAGCGCATCGAACGACGCCGGCTTGATGAAATAAGATGTGGCGCCTTCCGCCAGCGCGCGGGCTTTGTCCTCATGCGAGACCGACGCGGTAAAAATCAACACCGGCAACTTAAGAAATGCTTCCTGGCTGCGCAGCCACTTGAGAAATTCAAAACCATCCACCCGCGGCATTTTCAAATCGAGCACCAAAACATGCGGCGCGGGATTCTTGAAACGATCGCCATATGCGCCGTGCCCCAGCAAATATTCGCGCGCTTCTTCGGCATCAGCGACACGATGCAACACCACCGGCAGCCGCGCCCGTTCGCAGGCATTGGCCAGCAGAATCGCGTCATTCTCGTCATCCTCCACATGCAGGATGACCAGGGTTTTTGTATCTTGTCGCGCCACAATTTCAAACGCCGCGATTACTTCAATCGCCGCATCATGAGAATGCTAATTCACAACAACAGGGAACACAAAACGAAAAGTCATTTTTGGCCGTTGCCGCTCGGTAAAATTTTGCCAAATTGTTTAAACGACTCCGCCAGTTTGACCAACGATGCGAAATCTCCGGGTTTCACAAAAAAACCATTCGCGCCCTGGGCCAGCGCCCGCGCTTTATCCTGAGCGTCCCGGGACTGGGTGAAAACCAGCACGGGCAAGGAGACAAAGCGGCGATCGCGCCGCAGCCATTCCAAAAAATCAAAACCGGTCATCCCCGGCATCTTCAGGTCCAGAATAATCAAGTCTGGAAACGGATACTTTTTCCGGTCGCTGTATAAACTTTCACCTTTTAAATATTCCATGGCTTCCCCGCCGCCCGGCACTTCATAAACATCGGTTTGCAGATTTGCCGCCTCGCACGCGCGAGCCAGCAAACGGGCATCTTCTCGATTGTCCTCTACGTGCAGAATAATTAACCGCCGCATAACCATCACCTCCCTCTGGTGTAAACCTAAGCACAGAATACTTTTACTTCAATTTGTGCAGCGCATAAATTTTAACTTTTTTTA
>JBEEGR010000184.1:0-4505 GCA_041166985.1 Verrucomicrobiota bacterium
AACGGCTCCGTCTGGGTTGGAACATGGGGCGGCGGATTGTATCAGTGGACCGCTGGCCAATTTAAAGATCTCGGCCTCCAGGCGAGCCTGCACCAAAAGTCACCGCGTTCGTTGTTGGTCACGCACAATGGCGACCTGTGGATTGGAGCTGATTCACCGGATATTTTATACCGGCTGCGCGGGGATAAATTGCAGACATTCGCCTTGCCACCTGGCCACCGGTTTATCCGTGCGATGGCAGAGGATGCGGTTGGAAACTTTTGGGCCGGGGCTTCGGACGGTTTGCTGGTGCGGGTGACGGGTGATGTATTGGTGGATGAGACAGCCAAGTCCTCTTCGTTGTCCATCCGCTGTCTGCACGGGGCGGCGAACGGTGATTTATGGATTGGTTATGCCGGCGCCGGGGCCGGGCGGCTTCGGGACGGGAGCATCACCCGATTCAGCGCCGATCAGGGATTGCCAAATGATTACGTTGCGCAAATTATGACGGATAATCGTGGCAGTGTTTGGTTCGCAAGCAATCAGGGAATTTTTCAAGTGCGCGAATCGGATTTCGATGGCGTGGCCAACGGTTTGGCCACGCGGGTCTGGCCGATAGTTTACGGACGCAGTGAAGGACTGCCCGGGCTACAGGCAAGTTTTGATTTTTGTCCGGACTCATTGCGCTCCTCGGACGACCGATTATTTTTCTCCATGCTTTCGGGATTGGCCGAGGTGCGGCTGGATTATTCCCGGCTGAATTATCGGCCCCCAAACGTGCTCATCGAACGTGTCACGGACGACAAGCAGATCTTTGCCGTTTATCAGGCTTTCACCACGGCATCATCTACGAATGCGGCCGCGCCTATGGAGTTAAGTCATCATGGCGATAAAGAGGAACTTCGATTGCCGCCTGGATTGCCGCAGGTGCAGTTTGAATTTACAGCCTTAAGTTTTGTCGCTTCGGACAATGTGCAATTCCGCTATCAATTGGAGGGTTTGGATAAAGACTGGGTGGATGCCGGCACGCGTCGCGTTGCCAGTTACACGCATCCGCCGCCAGGCCATTATCGCTTCAAAGTCATTGCGTGTAACAATGACGGCATTTGGAATAAAACCGGCGACACTCTTTCCGTCACATTCGAACCTTATTTTTGGGAGACAAGCTGGTTCAAGCTCGCGGTAATTTTAAGCAGTTTCGCCGCCCTGTGCGGGGTAGTAGTATGGGTGCTGCGCCGCCGTCACCGTTTGGTGGTCGAGCGCCTGGAACAACAGCGAGCTTTGGAACTTGAACGGAACCGAATCGCGCGCGATTTGCATGATGACCTGGGCATCGGCTTGACCGAAATCGGACTGCTCGGTGATTTAGTGAGCGCAAGTGACGGGTTGCAGCAGGCGGGTCGCGAACGTCTGCAGGAAATCACTGATCGGGCGCGCATGCTGGTGGCTTCACTCGACGAAATTGTTTGGGCAATCAATCCCACCAACGACACGTCACAATCATTGATGGAATACTTTTTTGAGTATGCCCAAAAACTGCTGGGTCGAGCGGGTATCCGCTGCCGTCTGGAAGTGATTGAACCGATGCCTAATGGCAAATTGAATATGGAGGAACGGCATGAGGTGTTTCATGCTTTCAAAGAAGCCTTGAACAATGTCATCCGCCATGCCGGAGCCACAGAGGTTCAGGTGAGCCTGTCGGCGGAAAAAGGTGAGCTGTTTGTTTGTGTGGCGGATAATGGCTGCGGCTTTGTGACGCCCGGCGGCGAAGGATCGCGCGACGGCCTGGTTGGAATGCGCGAGCGATTGTTGCGCCTGGGCGGGCGTTGTGAAATTAATGGCTCGTCGGGAAGCGGCACTACCGTCACTTTTATTATTCCAATGCAACCCAACACACAGCCATGATCAAAGTCGCCATTGTCGAAGATGACGCTTCGTTTCGCAAAAGCCTGCGTCAGGTTATTGAGTCCAAACGCGGTTTCTCCTGTGTTGCGGAGTGCGGCACAGGCGCGGAAGCGCTGGAACGTATCCCACACGATCCGCCGGAAATTGTTCTCATGGATCTTAATCTGCCAGACTTCTCCGGCGCCGAAGTGATCGCGCGTCTCAAGGTTATTCTGCCGGACATCAGTGTGGTGGTATTAACGGTTTATAATGACACCGAACACATCTTCAAAGCGCTGCGGGCGGGGGCTTGCGGCTATCTGCTTAAGCAAGCTACCGCTGGCGAAATTCTTGAAGCGATTGCCGAGGCGCACCGCGGCGGCGCCCCGATGACCAGCGGGATTGCCCGTAAAGTTATCGCCACATTTCAAAAGCAACCGGCCACGGATGAAGCCACGGCAAAGCTCTCGCCCCGGGAGCGGGAGATTCTCGAATTGGTAGCGGATGGTTACACCAGCAAGGAAGTGGCTGATAAACTCGCCATCACCATTAGCACGGTTTGTTGGAACCTGGACGAAATTTATAAGAAGTTGCATGTTCACAGCCGTGTGCAAGCGGTCAACAAGTTACGCCAGACGCAATCCCGTTCCACGAATCATTAACTGTTTAACATAATATCTCCGGGCGCGGGCTGCCTGAAAGCGTGCGCCCAATAACCCAATCATTAAAATGAAAAATAAACTGCAATTGGTTTGGCTTGTTTGCGCGGCCACGTTTATCGCTCCGATACTGCACGCGAAAAATATTCCCGACTTGTTTCTGCATGACGGTGTCTCGCTGAACGGCAAGTGGAAGAGCATCATTGATCCCTACGAAACCGGATTTTACGATTACCGCCGGGAACAACGCGATCTGAATGCCAATCCGTCCCACTCGGAAACGTTCTTTCTGGATGTCAAACCAGCCGATCCCAGCGAGCGGGTTGAATATGATTTCGACACGTCACCTTCGCTCAAAGTGCCGGGCGATTGGAACACGCAACGCCCGGAGTTGAAATATTACGAAGGCAGCGTGTGGTATCGCCGGAAATTTGACTTCGCCGGCTTGAGCGACGACCAACGAGCGTTCGTGCGTTTCGGCGCGGTCAATTATCGCGCGGACGTTTATCTCAATGGAAAAAAACTGGGCATGCACATTGGCGGTTTCACGCCATTCACATTTGAGGTGACTCAACTGCTAAAAAAAGGGGCAAACTCGCTGGTTATTAAAGTGGACAACAAGCGTTCCCGGGATGGCGTGCCCACGTTGAACACGGATTGGTGGAATTACGGCGGCATCACACGCGAGGTGAAACTCGTCACTGTGCCAAAGAAGTTTATCGCCGATCATCGCCTCGCGTTGGAATCCGAACAGACGCGCGAAATTTCCGGCTGGGTGCAAATCAACGGCGCGGGGGAAGGCGAGTCAGTGCAGCTTTCCATTCCCGAACTTAACGAAGAATTGTCTGCCAAAACGGATGCTTCAGGACGCGCGGTATTTCGATTTGCTCCCGCCAAGCTGCAGCTGTGGAGCCCTGAAACACCGAAGTTGTATGAGGTGCGCATCGCGCATGGCGGCGATAGGGTGGCGGAACGCATTGGCTTTCGCACAGTGCGCGCGCAGGGCAAACAGATTCTCCTGAACGGCCAGCCAATTTTCTTGCGTGGTATTTGCATTCATGAAGAATTTCCGCTTAAGGGTGGCGGACGCGTAACCACGGCCGGTCAGGCGAAACAACTTTTGCTGTGGGCCAAGGAATTGAACTGTAATTTTGTTCGGCTCGCGCACTATCCGCATAATGAAGCGATGACCCGGCTGGCCGATGAACTCGGTGTGCTGGTCTGGTCGGAAGTCCCGGTCTATTGGACGATTGACTGGAAAAACACCGAGACTTATCAAAACGCTCAAAGCCAGCTTTCCGATAACATCGAGCGAGACGCCAACCGCGCCAGCATCATCATCTGGTCGCTGGCCAATGAAACACCCGTCAGCGAGGCGCGCACGGAATTTATTGCCAAGCTCGCCACGCAGGCGCGTTCACTGGACAAAACGCGGATGTTGAGCGCGGCGATGGAAATACACGCCAAGCCAGGCGCGACCAATGTGAATGTGGTTCAGGACCCGCTGGCGGACATCGTGGATGTCGTTGCCTTTAACGAATACATCGGCTGGTATAGTGGATTGCCGGAAAAATGTTCCACGGTCACCTGGGAGATTCCTTACAACAAGCCGGCGTTCGTCAGTGAATTCGGAGGTGATGCAAAACGAGGTTTGCATGGCAGCAAAGACCAGCGCTGGACCGAGGAATTTCAGGAAGACCTCTACCGCCAGACTTTGCCGATGCTTGATAAGATTGATGGCCTCGCCGGTTTTTCGCCGTGGATTCTGGTGGACTTCCGCTCGCCACGCCGCGTATTGCCCGGCATTCAAGAGGGATTCAATCGCAAAGGTCTCATCTCCAGCGAAGGCGCGAAGAAAAAAGCCTTCTTCGTCTTGCGCGAATATTACCAGAAACGCGCAGAGGCGGTGAAATCCCAGCGCTGAAGAAAATTTTATTTTGAATGAAAACTTTATTGAAAAAATTTGGATTTGTTTTTGTTTTG
>JBEEGR010000185.1:0-11173 GCA_041166985.1 Verrucomicrobiota bacterium
TCGAATTTCGTGCGCCACTTCGGCGGCAAGCAGACCGAGCGCGGAAAGTTTTTCGTTCTGACGCAATTGTTCCTCCACATCCACAATCCGTTCATAGAGCCGCGCTTTCTCAATCGCGATGGCTGACAGTTCCGCGAGCGCAGACAGGATTCGGATTTCCTCATTCGAAAAATTATAAGGCACACCCGTGTAAACACTGAGCGTTCCGATCACCTGGCCAGCGAACAATAACGGGACGCTCAACAACGACACCAGACCATCGCGTCGTGCCACATCCACATTCTGATAACGACTCGACACCTGCACGTTCTCGACCTGCAAAGGCTTTTTGCGGCGGACCACCACGCCCAATAAACTTTCGCCCACATTCAATCGCGGCTTGCTTATGTACGCCTCGTCCGCTCCGAAGCTCGCCCGCAGATCCAGCCATTCATGCGCTTCGTCCAGCATCATCAATGAACTCATCTTGGCTCGCATCAATACGCACGCCTCATGCGTGATGACTCTCAGCGCATCATCCAGGCTCAACGTGGAACTGATCGTCTGGCTCACGTTCGCTAGCGATTCAAATAACCGCGCCTTCAATCGCAATTGTTCGTAAAGCCAGGTGTTTTGAATCACGCGCGCCGCTTGCAACGCCAGCGCCTCCAGTAACTCCTGGTCATCCGCGCTGAACGCATCCAGCCGATCCGAATCCACGTTCAGCACGCCACGAACTTCGCCGTTAACTTCCAGTGGCACAGCCAGTTCCGACCGCACGTTTCGCCGCAACATGATATAACGCGGATCTTTGGCCACCTCACCCACACGTGCGGGCTTGCCCGTACGCGCCACCCAACCGGTAAGTCCTTCCCCCACGCGTAATTTCAACTCCACCGCATTCGCCGGCAAACCTTGCGCCGCCTGAATCTCCAGAAAATTTGTGGTCGGATTAATCAATACCACCGAACCGCTCGACGCGCGCATTAGCCGCACCGCTTCCTTCATGATGAGTTGCAACGCCTCCTGCGGTTCGAGCGTGGAATGGATGACGCTTCCCACGTGATACAGCAGCCGCAGTCGCTCGTAACGCGCTTTTAGTTCTGTCAGTTCATCGCTCACGTCAAAAAAGTTTCAGGTGTCGCGTGTTAGGTGTCAGGTAAAAAATGCGCCGCGACCCATACCTGACGCCTGACACCACGCACCACGCACGTTCATCTCACTCTCGCCATCATCCAAAATCCAGCCGTGCCAAACAATAAATTCGGAAACCACGCCGCCAGCCAGGCCGCAATCTGTCCTTTCTCGCCATACGCAAAGCCAAGTTGTTGCAAAAAGAAATAAATCAGAAAAATAAAAATGCTCGAAGCCACGCCCACAAAAACATTTCGCCGCCCCGACCCCGCCGCGAACGGAACCGCAATCAACACCACCACCAAACATACGCACGGTCCGGCGAAACGCCCGTGCAGCTTGGTATAAATCCACGGGCCGACCGTTTTCTCCGGTACGGGATGCAGTTGCAGATAATTAAAAATTTCCCGTAACGGAATATCCGCCCGCCGCGTTCGCGAGAACGAATTGATTCCCTCGTTGATGTTGATCTCGCTTTGAATTTCCTCCGGCCGCTCGGAAAATTCCGGCATCGCCAACAGGTTCGTCGCGAGCAACGGACGCAATTGGCCGCTGGCCTCGATGTGCTCGCGGACTTTTCCAGAAAACACCCAGTTTTCATTCGTCCAAATCGCTTCATCCGCCGCCAGCCAAAGCACCGCGCCATTGGTCGAATGCCAGTTCACCTGCGGATTCTGCATCTGGAACGTTTTGAAATTATAAACCCCGATCTGCCACGTCCGCCGGCCTTCGCGCATATTGGTAAAACCAAAATTGTGAATCGTGTTCCGCTCCTCCGGCGTGGCTTTCTTCGTCACGTAACGCCGCAAGACATCCTCCGCACGGTCCGCAGCGTTTGGGACGCAAAATTCATTCAACACAAACAACGCCACCGTAGCCAGGAAACCGACCGCCAGATATGGCACGCATAAACGCCACAAGCTGATGCCCGCTGCGCGGATAGCGGTGATTTCGTTGTAGCGCGCGTGATTGGTGAGCGTGTAAAGCAACGCCAGCAGCAGGCCCATCGGCAACACCAGCACGAAAATTTCCGGCGACTTGAAAACGTAATACGCAATAATGTCATGCGCGCGGAGATGTTTTTCCTGCAACATCGAATGCAGCTCAGAAAACAGATCCAGCGACACCCATAACATGAAAAAGGTGAACAGACAGAAACCGAGCGGAATCAGAAATTCGCGCAATAAATAGCGATCAAGCAGACGCATTCTGCGCCAGCGTAACCGGCGCTGATTCCCCTCCGCAAGCTTTAGGAAAAGCGACGCGCTTGGTAGGGACATCCCGCCGGGGATGTCCCCGCCCGCGCAGAGCGGGCGGAACCGGATTGCGTAGTTTTTGCAACCCGCGCATTCAGCAAGCTCGAACGCGGTCTGGCAAAATCACGCCTCCCTTGCGTTCCTTCAGAAACGCGGACGGCGCCGCGCGCCATCCCTACCAAGGGTTTATAATTGGGGCGGCGAAGGTTTTCCGCACTCGATCGCGCGGGATTTTTTTACTAAAATCACGTCCGGGCTTTTTGTGTTAGCTGTCCCGCTCGCCCCCAAAACAGGCTCTCGCAAAATCCCCCCAAAAAAAACCACGCTGGCTGATCAATTCTGTTTCTTACGAGGCCGCGTCATTTCTTCAGTGGAGGTTTCGCCTCCCAGGTAACAACTCCTGTGCTCTTGGCTACGATAACAGGTGGAACGTTCGTAAGCTCAAATGGAACTACGTCCCCCGTAATTCTAAAAGTCCAAGCAGCGCCGCTATCGTAGGGGCCGGTGTGGCCGAATGAAGCAGACATGTGCTCCTGAAGATACTCATCTGCGATAATAGTTGCCTCTCGCTCGTTCACGCCGTCTGAGTAGTCAACTCGGACCGACTTCACGGACGAGGAGGCGCACCCAACAAGCCCGAGACAGAGAAAAATTAGAAACGTGCGCATAGCAGCCTGGTCAGTATGGCTTTCAAGGCTTACGCCGGCACGACGCGGTCTTTGAGAATCCAGTCGTAACCCTTGGCTTCGAGTTCGAGCGCGAGTTCTTTGCCGCCGGATTTCACGATGTGGCCATCCACGAGCACGTGAACGAAGTCGGGCACGATGTAATTCAGGAGGCGTTGATAATGCGTGATGACGAGTTGCGCGTTGTCGGCGCGTTTCAATTTGTTCACGCCTGCGGAAACAATCTTGAGCGCGTCAATGTCGAGACCGGAATCGGTTTCATCGAGGATCGCGAGCTTGGGTTCGAGCACGGCCATCTGGAAAATTTCCGCGCGCTTCTTTTCGCCGCCGGAAAAACCTTCATTGACCGAGCGCTTGAGCAGATCGTCTTTGAGTTCCAGCAGTTTCATTTTCTCCTTCACGAGCGAGAGAAATTCAATGGCGTCGAGTTCCGGCTCGCCTTTGGCTTTGCGGATTTCGTTGAGGGCGGCTTTGAGAAAGTAAGTGCTGTTCACACCGGGAATTTCGACGGGATATTGAAACGCGAGGAACAAGCCTTCGCGCGCGCGTTCTTCCGGGTCCATGTCCAAAAGGTCTTTGCCGTAATAAAGCACTTCGCCGCCGCTGATGTCGTAACCATCTCGACCGGCCAGCACGGCAGCGAGCGTGCTTTTGCCGCTGCCGTTCGGCCCCATGACCGCGTGGACTTCGCCGGCGTTGATGGTGAGGCTGACGCCCTTGAGGATTTGTTTGCCCTCGACGCCCGCCGAGAGGTTTTTGATTTCTAATATCGTTTTGCTCATTTTTCTAAATTCTAAAATTCAATTTTTTAACCACGGATGAACACGGATGAAAAGTAAAAACGCCGCTTTACTAACTTTTCTTTGATTTGCTTATAAACCACAAAATTATACCCACATAGCCGACGGCAAAAATAATACCATAAATGCTATTTACCCCAAAATATCCAAGCGTCAGCACTGCGAAGCCTACCGTTCCCTTCTTGAGTTGGCGCATAATCGAGTCGGCCTTTTCCGAAGTAAGAGTTTCAATACCTTTGACGTGGGCTGTGACCGTGCCTATCAAGCCAGTAAACAGACCAAAAACATACATAAATGCCTCTGCGATGATGTTGGTGACTACTAGAAACGTCAAAAGTGGTTTTAGTTCCAACAGATTATTTGTAACGGCCAACGAAATATCTTCCGCCGTCAAAATTGCTTTTTGTGATGAATCTAATTGGACTATTCTTAACCTGTTTTGAGTGATTGCCTCATCGAAAATTTTAGAGCTTTTTATTAGCGACTGCCTTGCACAGCTAGTTTGAACAGTGTCTGCCAATTGGTATATCATATATCCCCACAACGCGCAGAAAAAATAGAACGTCGTATAATGATAAATGCTGAAACCATTATGAATCCAAAACCCAATGCAATAGCAGTTGAATACAAAAATAATCCTAGATGCTTGTCCCGCTGAAGCACTCGCTACATAGGAAACAGCAATTCCCGCCAAAAGCCACCAATTGCCTACATGGTATGCCCATAATGAAATAATAATTAGCGGTGCTACCGTGTAGAGCATCGCTAAAAAAGTGAACATTGCCCATCTCGCTCCTTTGAGCAATTGATATGGCTCTCCAAGCAAACAGCCGACTGTCCCATTTAGCATTTCATCTGCAAAATCGGCATGGGTAATTTTGACATTCATGCGATTAAGCTATCTCACGAATCGGGCCTATTTTCGCAATCTCTAGGTCGAAATCTGCTCTCACAGCATCCAAGATGTGTGGCACTTGCTGGAGCGGTTGTAAATCGCCAAGCTCCGCTTCAAACTCGTAATCCTTATGTGTAACACTGTGAATCTTGTTGGCTCGGTTGCTGTCGAATGTAATACCATAAACAGTGCGAACAGTATGCAAGGGGTCGCTCCAACCATCGCCGTGCGCCTTTATCGCCAGAAAATTTTTAAGGCGTGGGTGTGGCCATGCGCGCATGGTAAAAATGCCATCGTAACACTTGCCACCGAGATGATAGTGCAGATGAATCTTCTTTCCATTCAGCACCTCGAACGCGAACGACAACTCGAAAAAAAATACGTTGTGTAACGGGCGCGATTCAAAACCGTTCGATGTGCTCGTGTTCATAGAATGATAAAGTGATCCGTGGTTAAATTATTTTTCAGCCCACACTTCCTTCCAAACTCACGCCCAGCAGCTTCTGCGCTTCGACGGCGAATTCCATCGGGAGTTCTTTGAAAACTTCTTTGCAGAAACCGTTCACAATCATGTTCACGGCGTCCTGTGTCGCGAGGCCGCGTTGGTTGCAATAAAAAATCTGGTCTTCGCCAATCTTGGAAGTCGTGGCTTCGTGCTCAACACTCGCGGTCGTGTTTTTAACTTCGATGTACGGAAACGTATGCGCGCCGCATTTGTTGCCGATGAGCATCGAATCACATTGCGAGAAGTTGCGCGCGTTGGTCGCACTCTTCTGAATTTTCACCAGGCCGCGGTAACTGTTCTGGCCGTGGCCGGCGGAAATGCCTTTCGAGATAATCGTGCTGCTCGTGTTTTTGCCGATATGAACCATCTTCGTGCCGGTGTCGGCTTGTTGATAATTGTTGGTGACCGCGACGGAATAAAATTCGCCCACGGAATTGTCGCCCTGCAAAATGCAGCTCGGATATTTCCACGTGATGGCTGAACCGGTTTCAACCTGCGTCCAGGAGATTTTTGAATTCTTGCCTTTGCATAAACCGCGCTTCGTCACGAAATTGTAAATACCACCTTTGCCATTCTCATCGCCGGGATACCAGTTCTGCACGGTAGAGTATTTGATCTCGGCGTTGTCGAGCGTGATCAGTTCCACGACCGCCGCGTGCAGTTGGTTTTCATCCCGCATCGGCGCGGTGCAGCCTTCGAGATAGCTCACGCTCGCACCGTCGGCGGCGATGATGAGCGTGCGCTCGAACTGGCCGGACTTCGCGGCGTTGATGCGGAAGTAAGTCGAAAGCTCCATCGGACAGCGCACACCTTTAGGAATGTAGCAAAACGAACCATCCGTGAAGACAGCGGAGTTGAGTGCGGCGTAATAGTTGTCCGTGTACGGCACAACCATGCCGAGATATTTCTTCACCAGATCGGGATGATCATGCACCGCTTCGGTGAACGAACAAAAAATGACGCCCTTTTCCGCGAGTTGCTTGCGGAACGTGGTGCCGACACTGACGGAATCAAAAATCGCATCCACCGCCACACCCGCGAGCTTGGCGTGTTCGCGCAACGGAATCCCGAGCTTTTCGTAAGTCTCCAATAGCTTTGGATCCACTTCATCCAGACTTTTCGGCGCGTTCGCGTCTTTTTTCGGCGCTGAATAGTAAGTGATGTCCTGAAAATTCACCGGCGGATATTTCACGAACTGCCACGTCGGTTCCTTCATCGTCAGCCAGTGGCGATACGCCTTGAGCCGCCAATCCGTCAGCCAGGTCGGTTCATTTTTCTTGGTGGAGATCAGGCGAATGATGTCTTCGCTCAATCCCGGCGGCGCGGAATCCGTTTCGACGTCCGTATAGAAGCCGTATTTGTATTCCTGTTTTACCAATCCCTCAATTGTCTCAGTCGCTGTGCTCATTTGTGAAAATTTATTTCTTCTTCGCGCATTCGGCGCAAAGGCCGTGAACCGCGATGTCGTAATGGTCCACTTTAAAACCTTTTGGCTGCGGCATGACGGGCGTTTCCGCCGGCAACATCACATCAAACACCGCGCCACAGGTGTCGCAAAAATAGTGGCAATGCTCCTCCATGTTGGGGCAGAACCGCGTGGCGCCGCGTTCCAGTTGAACCTTGCGCACCAAACCGCATTGCACAAGAGCGTCGAGGCAATTGTAAACCGTCGCCATCGAAATATCCGGCATCTCGCCCTTCGCGCGCATGAAAACCTCTTCCGCCGTCGGATGATCGCGCTTCTGGGTCAGCACGTCATACACGCGTTGGCGCTGCGAAGTGAACCGAAAACCGCTGGTGGCCAGCCGTTCAGTCAATTCGCGATCCGCAGAATGGGTGTTCATCCGGTTCATGAAGCGGACGAAACATAGTGTTTTCCACGCCCGTGTCAATATTTGGAATAATTCTAAATTGGAGATTTATGCACCGTATCATGAGAAAATTTTATACAAATCTGATGCTGGCTGGTGTCTATTCAATGAAAGCAAGCCAAAGCATCCATGAAACCAATATTCTATTCGCTTGGAATAATTATTTTAACTCTGGGATTGTTCGTGGGTTGCAATCGAAAGCCAAGCTCCCAAACGTTAAGCAAGTCTTCCGTCTCTGCTGAACTACATCGTTTTGTCGCTGAGAAGAAAACTCAGGCGATTTTTGCTGCGAAAATGGAAGGGAAAGAAATGCTGCCAGAATATAAAGCTTTATTTGCTGCAGCAGAGAGAATCGACGACAGGGCGGTCAACAAAATTTTTGAGGAGCTAGCCAAGCGCTCTCCGCATTTTGAGGGAAAAGAACCAAGAGACGAACGTTTGCACGGAATCCAATGGGAGGCCGTGAAAGAGGTTTGGGGCGCGGTCGATTGTCTTGCTTCTGAAGAAAAATACCCGGTGGCTTTCGGTCGCGAGATTATCGATTCGATTCCGCCGGGAAGCATTTATTTTGGCGGCAGCGATCCGGGACGATGGGTTATCACCGCGCTTCAGAAGTCCCATGTAAAGGCCGATCCATTCTTTACACTGACGCAGAATGCTTTGGCAGATGGAAAGTATCTTGAGTATTTGAACAGTATGTATGGTCACAGAATTTACGTCCCCTCAAACGACGATTCACAACACGGCTTTCAGGAATACATGGCAGATGCTCAAGCCCGCATAATACATGACCAGCAATTTTCGAATGAAGCAAGACAAGTCAAACCCGGCGAAGACGTCAATCTTGACCAGAATACCGGACGCGTGCAGATCAGTGGGCAAATTGCAGTGATGAGCATAAACGCATTGCTCGCCAAAATTGTCTTCGACAAAAATCCAGACCGTGAATTTTTCGTCGAAGAAAGTTTTCCACTGGATTGGATGTATTCACATCTCGAACCGCATGGCTTGATCATTAAAATTAATCGCCAGCCGCTGGTAGAATTATTTGAGGAAATTATTCTTAAAGATCACGCGTTCTGGACCAATTACGTAGCACCAGCCATTGGAGATTGGGTGAACTACGATACGTCCGTGAAAGAAGTTTGCGAGTTTGCCGAAAAAGTTTATCACCGGCACAATTTTACAGGGTTCCAAGGTGATCCTGAATTCGTGCGCGGCGAATCTCCCAAGTGGCTGTCTAAATTACGGAGTTCAATCGGCGGAATCTATCTCTGGCGGCTGGGAATGTCTCCCTCCGGAGGAATCGTGCCGAAAGAATCCGCTGTCAAAAACCAAACGGAACATCGGCGAATGCTCAGAGAGGCTGACTTTGCGTTTAAGCAAGCGCTTGCCATTTGTCCTGAGTCGCCGGAGGTCATATTCCGTTATGTAAATTTTCTGTTAACGCAGCAACGACTCACAGATGCGATTTTGATCGCTGAAACCGCAGTCGCCATTAATAACAAAAAGGCAATCGGTGATCAGTTTGATGGCTTGCTCAAACAATTGAAAGCGTATCAAAAATCAAAACCTTGATAGCTCGAAACAAAATATCCGCAATTCGTCGTCGTCTGCGAAACCACTTGAATTACTTCCAACTCAAATCCACTCGCCGACGCTCCAGTGTCGAGCCTTCATCGAACGCGAGTTGAGCGAGCGCAATGTTGTAATCAGCCAGCGCGCGAATTTCTTTGGAGCGGGCGTCGGTGAGTTTCTGCTGGAGATCGAGCACTACGAAACTTGTGCTCTTGCCGCTTTCCAGTTTCTTTTGTTCAGCATCCAGCGCGGCTTCGGCGTAGAAGCGCGCCTCACGCGTGGCGTCCACGCTTTGAAAATCACTTTGCGCGTTGGCGATGTCGTTTTCGATTTGAATCAGGGTTTTTTGTTCGCTTTGTTTTAGAACCAGCGTGTTTTGCTCTTTCACCGCTTTGGCGATTTTCAGATTGTTGCGCGCGGAAATCTGCGCCAGCGGAACAGTCAATTGCGCGCCAAAAGCCCAGAACGGATTATCCTGCCGGCGAATCTGATCCAGCGCGCCGCTGAATTCCTTGCCCGTGCCGCTGTAACCGTAATCGCCAATCAAATCCACTTGCGGAAACACCTGGTTGCGCTGGAGCCGGACGGCCTGGGCGTTTTCTTCGACGGTCAGGCGTCGTTGGAGCAATTGATACCGCGGACCCTGCGCGAGT
This sequence comes from Verrucomicrobiota bacterium, assembly GCA_041166985.1. Lineage (GTDB taxonomy): Bacteria > Verrucomicrobiota > Verrucomicrobiia > Limisphaerales > DASXHY01 > DASXHY01. Next base: position 9,358 of record JBEEGR010000185.1, read on the forward strand.
CCTTTGCGCCAGCTTTCCTGCAAGTCGAATGTCTCGGGAATCGCCAGCAGCTTGTCGGTCGGCGCAATTGAAACCTTCGCCCATTCTTTGGTGTAGTCATCGCTCAACAAATCCTTCAATACGCGCTGCGCCGTTTCCTGGCTGGCCTGGGCGGCGATCAGCGTGGCGCGGGTCGCGGCCACCTGCGACGCGGCTTGTTTCTCATCGAGCGGAGCCAGCGCGCCGACTTCGACGCGTTTTTTATTTTCCGAGAGCAATTGGTCGGCGAGGTTCAACGCCACTTGCTGCACCTTTACGTTTTCCTGCGCGTAAATCAAATCGAAGTAAGCCGTCTCCACGGCTGTGACGGTGGACATGAGCTGGTCGCGAAAATCGGCTTCGCGCTTTTTCAATTCCCGTTTGTTCACAAAGATCGTGTAGCGCGTGGTATCAATCCAAAAATTCTTCAACAGCGGCTGGCGCAGCGTCAACACGCCCGCCGTGCCGGACGTGGTTTCAAACGGAAGCCGAATCGGCGTCGTGCTGGTGGTGGAATTGGTCGTGAGATAATAACCGGACGCATTGCCCGATATGTTGTCATAAACCGTGTTAGTAGTGACGGTTTGCGAAGTGACCGATGTCAGCGTTCCAGGCCGGTTCCCGGTTTGATCGGAAACGCTCGCGCCCAGATCGTAAGTTGTTCCCCACGGCAGCAAGCCAGTTAAATCCGTGCTGAACCTGTCCGTATCCGTCTCGACACCGCTGAACGGACGGCCCTGGTCGTCAATACCGCCGGGTGAAAGGTTGTAATCATGCTCGCCGCGAACCGTGAAGCCCGGGTCATACGCACCATACGAACCCGACAAAGTATAAAGCGCCTTGCGCGGTTCGTACCTGACAATCTGGATGTCGAAGTTATGGTCCAGCGCGGTCAGAACGCACTCTTCCAACGAAAGCGCGCGAACCTCGGTCGCGTTCGTTTGCGCGCGGGCCGCGGAAACGCCAGCGATCAAAATCAGTGCAATTCTCAACGCCTTCAACACAGCGGAAGAGTGCGGGCTTCGCTTCAATTCGTCAAACAAACCGTTTCTCATTTGCATAAATTCAATTTCACAGTTCAGACATCGCTCGGTTTTCCTGACTGGACGCTAAATCGCGGTCGCCCGTTTCAACCTATCGGCAATCGCCTTCCACTCTGCGGCAGCGGGCAACGCTTCCACCACGATCAGTTTTGCGCCCGCTTCATCGCATTCATGCAACTCCGCGTAAATCGCGCGGGCAAACGCCTCGGCATCGTGCGGAATAACACTGACGCGGGCAAACTCGTTTTGCGACGGAATCCGCGTATGGGCAATCACATGACACCCAGCCATGGGAAATCCAAATGCCGAAACCTGCTGCTGCAAATCCGCCTCATCGCTCCAGTTTAAAATCACCAGCCGCGCTTTCGGCGCGTAATGCTTCTTCAAGAGGCCGGGACTTTTCAAAATTTCTTCACTGTCTCCGAAACCAACGCTCAGTTCTCCCGTCACCGCCATCAGCGCCTGCTCATGAATCATTCCCGGCCGCAGCAATCTCGGCGGCGTGCTCGTCAGGTCAATCACCGTGGATTCAATGCCCACCTGCGACTGCCCGCCATCCACAATCAACGGAACCTGCGCGCCCAGATGTTTGGCGACGTGCGCGGCATTCGTCGGCGAAATCTGGTTCGATGGATTTGCGCTCGGCGCGGCCAGCGGAAAATCACATTCACGAATCACCGCTTGAATAAATGGATGACTCGGCCACCGCACACCTACCGTCGGTCCGCCCGCCGTGACGATGTTGGGAATTTCCT
>JBEEGR010000186.1:0-3025 GCA_041166985.1 Verrucomicrobiota bacterium
TCCCTGGCCCATCTCCGTGCCGCCGTGATTCAACTGCACCGTGCCGTCCTGATAAATCAGAACCAGCGCACCCGCCTGATTCAGGTGCGTGACTGTGAAGCTGATGCCGAACTTCACTGGAGTGATGGCGATGCCGCGTTTGGTGTGCGAATTTGTCGCGTTCCAAGCGGCGATTTCTTTACGGCGTGATTCGAGCGTAGAAGTTTTTTTCAACTCCTGCCAGATCGTTTGGATGCGGTTGTCTTCAATCTCTTGCCCGTAATGTGTCGTGTTCGTTTCGCCTTTGCCGTGATAAAGATTTCTCTCCCTGACAATTTCCGGAGCAATGCCGACTCGGCGCGCGATGCGGTCAAGAATTTCCTCCATGACCAACATGCCCTGCGGCCCGCCGAATCCGCGGAACGCTGTGTTGGATGAAATATTTGTTTTGGCAACTTGCCCGCGAAATTCCACCGACGGAATATAGTAACAGTTGTCGAGATGGAACAACGCGCGGTCAGTGACAGCCTGCGACAAATCCTGCGACCAGCCGCCGTTGGAAGTAAGATGAATTTGCGCCGCGTGCAATAAACCGTTTTCATCAAAACCAATTTTAAACTTCGCCAGAAAAGGATGACGATGACCGGTAAGCGCCATATCCTGATCGCGAGTGAAACGCACACGCACCGGTTTGCCGGTGTGATGCGTCGCCAGCGCGGCCAGCGCGGCTGGCGTAGCGGCCTGAGTTTCCTTGCCGCCGAAACCACCGCCCATGCGCGGCATCTGCACCACGACTTTGTTCGCTGGCAGATGCAGCACGTGCGAGATGACCTGCTGCACTTCCGACGGATGTTGTGTTGAAGAGGCGACAAATACTGATCCATCTTCGCCGCGTTCCGCCCACGCCGCTTGCGTCTCCAGATAAAAATGTTCCTGGCCGCCGAGTTCGAATTCACCTTCGAGGTTCAACGGTGCGCCGGATAAACTTTTTTCAACATTGCCGCGTCGGATGAAGTTGGGTTCGTTGTGAAAACTTTTTTTCGCCACTGCGTCACGCAAAGTGAGAATTGGTGCGAGCGGTTCATATTCGACGACGACTTTTTCAGCGGCGGCGCGACAAACTTCCTGCGAATCGCCGATGACGAGCGCAACAAGCTGGCTGTGGAAGAGAACCTCGCTGGTTGCCAGCAAAGGTTCGTCATGCTTCATGCCCACGTCGTTCAAGCCGGGAATATCTTCCGCGAGTAATACGGCATGAACACCGGGCATCTGACGGGCGGCAGTCGCGTCGCACTTTAAAATTTTCGCCCGCGCGTGTGGTGAACAAACCGGCCAGACTTCGAGCATCCCGTTCGTTTGGTCGTCCACATACATCGCCTCACCGGTGACATGCTTGTGGGCGCTCTCGTGTGCCGGAGCGCGGAACGTGTTTTTCGGAGGGGCGAGCGCTGCGAGTCCTAATTTTTTTTCTGAAGAAGCAGGGACTCGTGGAACTCGTCCCTCCGAAGAATAAAAAAACTTCTCCAACAAACTCGCAATCAATCCGCGACGAAACTCGGCCTCGCCACGAACATCCGAAATCGGCGTAAACTCGGTTTGCAAAATCGGCAGCACACTCTGAATCGTTTCTTCGTTCCAGACTTTTCCCAGCAACGCCGCTTCTGTTTTCTTCGCGCGCGATGGCATCGCTGCCACGCCGCCGTAAGCCAGCCGCACATGGCGGACAATGCCCTGGCTATCCAAATCAACAGTGAAGCAACCCGCCACCGTACTGATGTCCATTTCGCGGCGTTTGGATACTTTGAACCACTCGCAGTTGCGGGTGAGTCCCACTTCTGCACCGCCGCGCTGCACGAGAATGGCTTTTAACATTTCTCCGGGGTGCAGCGCGGTTTTACGCTAGGAAATAAAAAACTCTTCAATCGGCAATGTGCGGTCACCGCTTGCGGAAGCCAGAACTACCTTCGCATCAAGCGCCAGCAACACCGGCGCACTGTCGCCGATGGGTGACGCGGTTACGATGTTGCCGCCCATCGTGGCGCGGTTGCGGATTTGGCGTGAGCCGAACACGCGCAACATGTCGCCGAGCGCGGGGAATTCCTCGCCGAGTTGGTCTTCAATTTCCGTGAGCGTGACGGCTGCGCCGATGTGCCATTCGGTTGCGGTGGATTTGATTTCTTTCAACTCAGAGACAGCTTCGACAGAAATCAGCGTCGGAAATTTTTTGTAGCGCTTGGTGATGTCGAGTCCCAGTTCCGTTGCGCCGGCAATGAGTCGGGCTTCGGGATTTTCCTTTCGCAAACGCAGTAGTTCGGTGAGCGAAGTTGGACGGAAAAACTTTTCTCCGGCAAATTCGTATTCCGCTGCGCCGGGATCGTTATCAAAGTTTTTGAGGCGGGAGGCAAAAGTGTCATCGCCGATTGTCGATAGTCGATTGCTAAAAGCTGCCAAAGCTGCATCACGAATCGGCCGATAGCCAGTGCAGCGACAGAGATTGCCGGCAAGTTGTTCGTCCAGGTCATCGCCGGTTTTCAAATCGTCGCGATAAAATCCCTCGAAGAGCGAACAGATAAAACCGGGCGTGCAATAACCGCATTGCGAACCGTAGCCTTCAGCCATCGTGCGCTGCACCGGATGCATGTTGGCCGAGCAGCCGACGCCTTCCACCGAAATCACATCACGCCCGGCCAGCAAACAAATTGGCACCAGACAACTGTTGATGGCGCGATAAGTTGGTTTGCCATTCGCATCGCGGTCAATGATGGCGACGGAACACGCGCCACAATCGCCTTCGGCGCAACCTTCCTTCGAGCCTGTCAGACTGCGACCGCGAAGAAATTCGAGCAGCGTCGTGTTGGGAGAAATGTTCCTGGCCTCGATCTTTTCGCCATTCAACTGAAACTCAATGACATTCCGCGCACTCATTTTCTCCGGCCTTGCAAAATTTTCAGGAACGACCGTGTGCGCAACTCGTCGAGCGTGAGTCCCGTCGCGAGCGCTTCGGCTTCCGTGATCGCGCCGCAACTCATGCCGCGCAAAAAGAAAT
>JBEEGR010000187.1:0-4600 GCA_041166985.1 Verrucomicrobiota bacterium
CGCCAGCCCGGACGAAGAATTTCTCTCGACTTTTGATCCGGTTGCTTTCTGTGGCCATGCGCTCCAATTGAAGCGCCCGCAGTTTCTCGGCATTGTTGCCTCCGCGACTTTAGCGATCGCTTTGGCAAAGAAAGCCAGCGGAATGGTGGATGGATTTGTGGTGGAAGGTCCCACCGCCGGCGGACATAACGCGCCGCCTCGTGGCGTGGTTCAATTCAGTGCGAGCGGTGAACCGATTTATACTTCCCGCGATTTACCCGATCTCGAAAAAATTCGCGCGCTCGGTTTGCCGTTCTGGCTTGCCGGCTCGTATGCCGAACCGGAAAAACTCGCGGAAGCAATTCGCCTGGGTGCGTCCGGCATTCAAGTTGGAACTGCGTTTGCGTTTTGCAATGAGTCGGGAATTTGCCCGGAGTTCAAGCAGCAAACGATTGAACTCAGTCGCCAGGGCAAAGCCCGCGTCTTCACCGATCCGTCTGCCTCGCCGACGGGATTTCCGTTTAAGGTCCTTGAACTTGAGGGCACGCTTTCAGACTCACATCTTTACGAGGAAAGAAATCGCATCTGCGACCTCGGCTATCTCCGTCAGGTCTATCGCGAAGCGAATGGAACTTTAGGATACCGTTGTCCAGCGGAGCCGGTTGAAAATTTTATTCGTAAAGGCGGAATGCTCGCAGAATCACACGGACGCAAATGCATTTGCAACGGTCTGCTGGCTACCATCGGTTTGGGCCAGGCTCGTACAGGAGCACGCAAAGAACTGGCGTTGGTGACGGCGGGTGATGACGTCGCGCACATCGCCCGATTCCTCAAACCGGATGGCAATTCTTACAGCGCGGTAGATGTGATTGAATATTTGCTGAATGACCAGAAACAATAAATCGAAGACGATTAAAGTTTTTTCACGGTTATTTCCGAGACCCACTTGAAGCAAGCGGCTTGGCGCGCGCAAGGATTCGGAAACTTTTCCAAAGGCTCAACGGAAGGCTCCCGAGCATGATTAGTCCGGCCTGAAGACTGATGAACAGCATCAACCAATTGAATGCCGCATCCATGAAGCCGTACGAGTGCAAACCTACGCCCAGCATGTTCACGCCGAACCATGAGAAGGCGGTCACGATGTTGCCAAAGATGGCCATGTTCATGATACCACGTTCGCGCACAAGTTTGCCCCAGCGCGCGTGAAGAATCGCCGCGTTCCAAATCACGATGAGCAACGCGCCGTTCTCTTTCGGGTCCCAACCCCAAAAGCGGCCCCACGATTGATCCGCCCAAATGCCGCCGAGCACCGTGCCGACAAAGCTGAACAATGTCGCGAAGCAGATGATGGCATAGACCATTTTTGCCAGCGCTTTGCCAATGTCGGATGACGCCGCATCTTTCTTTCCGACCTTGATGGAAAGAATCGGCGTGAAAAGTCCGAGAACGACGTAAGCCATCGCCAGCAAACCCGCCACAAAGGTCGAGGCGTAACCAAGCGTCACCACGACGACGTGTGTCGCGAGCCAGAAATTTGTATCCAGCACGGCACGCATCATTTCCATCGTGTCACCGCCGAGCGCGAGATTGTGAGCGATCAATAACGTCACGCATCCCGCCAGCCCAGCCACGGCACTGCCGAGTCCGATTTTGTAAATCCGTTCGAGCACCAAACCCAGCACACACGCACCCCAACCGATGAAGATGGCGGACGAATAGAGATTGGTCACCGGCGGCCGCCCTTCGAGCGCCATCCGATAAATAAGTCCGAACGTATGCACCACAAACGCCAGCAGGATGAGATAATATGACGAGCGTCGAAACGATTCCGCAACGCTTGGCCACGCCCCAAATGTCAGCAACGCACCGCCCGCGAGCACAAAGGCGAACGTATAAATAATCATCGCATGCAGAAACGCTTTGACCTGGTTGAAATAAAATTCCGACCGGCCTTTGGTCACTTCTCGCGCAAAATGAGGCGCGAGCCAGGTCTTGTAGCCCGCGACGGCGCTGTTGAATTCAGCCGTGTCGTTCAGGGCATAAGCCGTCGCCACGCGCGCGAAGAAAGTCACGACCGGATGGATTTCTCCCGTCTGAATCGTGCCGAGCAAACCGGCGCCCATGTTCTGCCACGCGTTGCGGTCTGTTTCCGGGTTGAGTGGCGGAATGATCAGCGGATTCGGCAGTTCGGCCATGTGCTGAAACAATTGTGTTGGACGCAAGAAATTTTCCAGATCGGTTTGATTAAAAGTTTGTCCGGCCTGTTGCGCACGAAACGCGGCGACTCCAGCGGGGAACACGTGTCCGTAATGCGCAACCATTTGAGCGAAGTCAGTAGCGTCTTCCGGTTGAATGCAGTTCTTGAGCTGATGATAAAGCAGGAGCGCGTTGGAAAGCTTCACGACCTGTTTCTGATACGCGGTGCGTTGCGAGTCTTCGAGATCAATAGCCTTTTGGCCCTGACTCCAGATTTCTCCAGCCACCGGTTCCAGTTCTTTGAACGTATAATATCGCAACCCGGATTTTTCGACACCGATCTCGCCGAGTTTCAGTTCGCTGATCAAATCGGGATGATGAATCAAAAACACCGGTCGCGTGTCCGCGACTTCCGGTTTGAACATGACTTCGAGCAGCCATTCGGTGGATTTAAGTTTTTTAGGATGACGCCAGAATTGCCACGAAGGCAATTGTTCCAACGGCAGGTCGCCGGTGCTGCGGATTTGCAACAGCGCGTTGCGGGCAATGGAATCGAACGGTTGAATGCGGCCATTGAACAGCACCGGCAGACGGCCAAATTCCGCGACATGAAATTCGCCATCACGTTTCGGCAGCATCACGACAACAATTTCTGTTCCGAACAGCGCGAGGAAAAACCAGGGCAAAATCTTTAAAAACTTTTTCATGCGAGTCTCCGTTTGGTTGCAAAACCGACGAGATGAATCATGAATTGGACGACCAATCCACCGCCGACGAGCAGACAGGCGAAGTAAGGCGTGAGCCAGCTTGGATTGTGAACGACCTGTAGAATGGTTCCTTTCTCATCTTCGTGGTCCCAGTCGGCTTGATAAAAAGTTTCACCGGCGTAACGCAGCGGATTGTTCATATAAATCAGCAGTTCGCGGTCTTCGCCGGTATCAGGACGTTTTAATCGGACCCGGCTGGAAAAATTCTTGGGAATTTCCGTTCCCGGATAACGGTCAAACTTGAATTCGACGAGATGCAGGCTGAACGGTTTGTAAAATCGTTGCGGGCGAAGTGCAAGTTGGTAAGTGCGGTTGTTAAAGGTGAATTCCTGTGGACGCACAAGAAATGCGGAAATCAAAAACGTGCCCAGCGAACCGTTGGACGAGAGCAACTCTACGATGGCCGAAGGCGTGTCGCGATTTTGTATCACGGTTGCGTGCGGCAAACTCCGCCACCAAAGTCCCGCGCCGATACCCGCAGTGGTTTTGACTTCCTCAAAGCCCGCCGCCGCTTTTTCCGAGAGCGAGGAGTTTTGATAAAATTTTTGCACACGGATTTTGAAAGGTAATTCAGGTTGGCTGATGTCAGCGCGCCTGCTCAACAGACGATTGGGAATCGCCACCACTTTATCCGCGTCCTTGTCTGTCGCATTAATCACCGCCAGTTCATAATTGGCGGTTGATTCGGAATAATTCGCGAAGGAACCGGCGCGAATGTGCATCGTGCTTTCCGTCGAGAGATAATCGGTGAGGAATTGTCCCGCGAGCAGCAACACGACACCGAGATGGATCATGATGATGCCGATTTTCTTTTTGGTCGCCTGATAATAGCGAAAGTGCGCCGCGAACAGATTGATGAGCAGCAATCCACCGAGCAGATAACCACCGGGAAAAACTGGGATCTTCAGACTGGAACCTTTCGGCTGCCAGAAAACCAGGAAGCTGCGGAAAAATTCATTTTGCGCCTGGTAAAGCCCGAGATGCACCTGCGCGAGTGTGCCCCAGAACACCAGCACCATCCCCAGCACCAGCAACGCGACGGTAAGCCGGACCGATGTAAAAAACCTGATGAGCGGGTTAAAGAGCATTGGGCAATTTAACGTTTTGAACAAATTGGATGAAGGCGTCTTTCTCGCGAGCAACCACCTTTGCATCGCCAATCATCTTAAAAAACCAGGTTTGCCCATTGTGCGGCACGGAGACGCCAATCAGGCCCGATGATTTGCCGTCCGGATTTTCCAATTCAACCAGCGTTCCGCTTTCGGATTGTACCTTGAGATTTTTGATTGAACTGGAAAGTTGCGCTTCGCTGATCGCGGACAAATTTACCTGGCGACGCCAACGATTCACGTTCGCCAGCAAACCACCGACGTCTCCCGGAAATGAACTGACGGTGATGTCCGCTCGCGCGTCTTTGTCAGTCGCGGAAAATTTTGCCAGCAACATTTGCGTGGCCGCTTCTTCTGTCCAGGTCTTGGGAATTTCCCATTGCGGCTTGGGCAAATTGTCGGTTCCTGCGGCCACCGCCGGCATGGTTCCGCCGATGGATGGATGACCCTGTGGCAAGGTGGAAGCAGCTTCTCCAACCGGCGGATGATTGACCGGCAACGTTGCTTGCGCTTCGGTCGCCGCAGCAAATTTGAGCGATTTAAGAAATC
>JBEEGR010000188.1:0-7868 GCA_041166985.1 Verrucomicrobiota bacterium
ACGCTCGACGCCGCCGGCGTCGAAAAACGCCGGGTCAGTCGTTCCAAGTACGGCGTGAAACGTCCGAAAGAAGCAAAAGTTGCCGCAAAATAATTTAACAGTTTAACATTTAATAAAGCATGTCACGAAGACGACAAGCCACACGGCGACCGGTTCAAAGCGATGTGAAATTCAGCAGCACGCTGGTTTCACGCCTCGTCAACACGGTCATGAAGAGCGGCAAGAAAAGCACGGCCCAACGGATTGTTTACGGCGCCTTTAATCAGATCGCTGAAAAGAATCCCGCGAGCAATCCACTGGAAATTTTGCAACGCGCGGTTGACAACGCCAAGCCTCGCCTCGAAGTTAAAGCCCGCCGGGTCGGCGGCGCAACGTATCAGGTGCCGGTGGAAGTGACGAATGATCGTCAGTTCGCGCTGGCTTTGCGCTGGCTGGTGGATTTCGCCGATGCCCGCAAAGGCACGCCAATGAAACAGGCGCTCGCGGCAGAAATCATGGAAGCCTACCAAGGGCAGGGAAATGCGATTCGCAAACGCGACGAAGTGCATAAGATGGCGCAGGCCAACAAGGCATTTGCACATTTCCGCTGGTAGCAGTAAATAGTTTGACGCGCCCCGAGCGAGTGATTCGGGGCGTTTTTAGTCTCCAGACAAGAAAGTTTTTAAAATGGAAGCAGCGACGGAAACAAAGCCGGTGAATTCACCGAATCGTCAGTACACGATGGAGCGCACGCGCAACATCGGCATTGCCGCGCACATTGATGCGGGTAAAACGACGACGACGGAACGCATTCTTTTTTACACAGGTCTCATTCATAAAATCGGTGACGTGGATGACGGCAATACCGTGACGGACTGGATGGAGCAGGAAAAAGAACGCGGCATCACGATCACCTCAGCGGCTGTGACCTGTTTTTGGACCCAGAAGTGTGCGAAGCCCGGAGAAGATGCCATCTACAAGGCGTTTAATGATATTCCGCATCGCATTAACATCATTGACACCCCTGGACACGTGGACTTCACCGCTGAAGTCGAACGTTCCATGCGCGTGCTGGATGGCGCGGTCGCTGTATTTTGCGGTGTGGCCGGGGTGCAACCGCAATCGGAAACCGTCTGGCGTCAGGCCACGAAGTATAACGTTCCGCGCATCGCGTTCGTGAACAAGATGGACCGCATCGGCGCGAACTTTGAAAATGCATTGAACGACATGCGCACAAAACTGCGCGCGTATGCATTCCCGGTTTTTCTGCCGCTTGGCCAAGGTCCTACCGAAGCCGAAGGCAAACCAGTTACCGGCGGCTTCGAAGGCGTGATTGACGTGGTCAATCAGAAGGTAGTGAACTGGGGACCCACCGAGGCCAACGAAGGTTTGAATTACGAGATCATGGAAATTCCGGCGGAGCACAAAGCGCGTGCTCAAGCTGCGCTGGCGGAGTTGATCGACGCCGTTTCCAACAAGGATGACGAGATTGCTAATCTGGTTTTGGAAGAAAAGCCAATCACGCCGGTGGCTCTCAAGGCTGCGATCCGCCGTCTCACTTGCAAAATTGAACTGGTTCCGGTGCTTTGCGGTTCGGCTTTCAAGAAAAAAGCCGTGCAGATTTTGGTGGACGCAGTCATTGATTACCTCCCCAGCCCGCTCGACATTCCCAGTGCGGAAGGTCATGAATTGGGCACGGACGTCGTCGTCAAAGTCCCCACGACTGATAACGAGAAGTTCTGCTCGCTGGCGTTCAAGTTATGGACGGACCCTTACGCGGGCAAGCTGGTGTTCTTCCGCGTTTATTCCGGTCACCTCAAGAAGGGTGACAACATTTACAATCCGCGCACGCGCAAACGCGAGCGCGTCAGCCGCCTCATGGTCATTCAGGGCAGCGAGCGCAAGGACATCAACGAAGTTTATGCCGGTGACATTGCCGCGCTGGTAGGTCTGCGCAATATCACGACCGGCGATACGCTGTGCGATGAAGATTTTGACGTGACGCTCGAACCGCCAACCTTCCCGGAGCCGGTTATCAGCATGGCCGTCGAACCGAAGACCAAGCAGGATCGCGACAAATTGTCCGAAGGCCTGCAACGGCTTGCGGAAGAAGATCCGACGTTCCGCTGTTTCACGAACGAGGAAACCAGCCAGCTCATCATCGCGGGCATGGGCGAGCTGCATCTGGAAATCATCATTGACCGGCTTAAGCGCGAATTCAAAGTGGAAGCCAATACGGGCGCTCCGCAGATCGCGTATCGCGAAACCATTACCAAGACCGCCGAAGGCGAAGGCAAGTTCATCCGTCAATCCGGCGGTAAAGGTCAATACGGTCACGCCTGCATCACGGTCGCGCCGAATGAAACTGGCAAGGGCGTCGAAGTAGTAAATAAAATTGTCGGCGGCACGATTCCCAAAGAATACATTCCGGCGGTTATCGGCGGCGTCGAAGAAGCCATCAAAGGTGGCGTTTACGCCGGCTACCAGGTCATTGATATCAAAGTCGAAGTGGTGGACGGTTCATTCCACGAAGTGGACTCGAACGAACTGGCGTTCCGCATGGCTGGTATTTTTGCTTTGAAAGATGCTTTCAAAAAAGCGGGGCCGATTTTGCTCGAACCGCTGATGAAAGTCGAATGCACCACGCCTGACGAATATCAGGGTGATTTGCTCGGCGACATCAACCGGCGCCGCGGCACGATTATCAGCATCGAAGCCAAGAATGGCCAGACCGTTCTCAACGCGCAGGTGCCGCTGGCGGAAATGTTCGGATACGCGACGGCAATCCGTTCGCTGTCGAAAGGCCGTGCCTCTTATTCCATGGAGCCGTTGTCCTTTGCCCAGGTTCCGAACAGCGTCCTTAACACAATTTTGGAAACGGCGGCCAAAAAGCCGGCGGCCAGAACTTAACAACAACCATAACTATTAAATTGCTCTTTCTATGGCTGGACAACGAATACGCATAAGACTGAAGGCCTATGACCATCGCGTCATAGATCAATCCGCTCGCGAAATCGCGGATACTGTAAAACGCACCGGCGCTCGCGTCGCTGGTCCTATCCCGCTGCCGACCCGCGTCGAACGTTTCACCGTTCAACGCTCTCCTCACTCGGACAAGAAGTCGCAGGAAACTTTCGAACAACGCACGCACAAACGGCTTATTGATATCATCGAGCCGACCGCGAAGACTGTGGATGAGTTGAAAAAACTCAACCTTCCCGCTGGCGTGGACATCACCATTAAAATTTGACGTTATGCCACTAGGACTTTTAGGAAAAAAACTCGGCTCCACGCGCGTCTATGACGCCAACGGCGTGCTGATTCCCGTGACCGTCGTTCTCGCCGGTCCGAATCGCGTGCTGCAAGTGAAAACTCAAGCCAGCAAAGACGGCTACAATTCCGTGCAGCTTGGTTTTGACGACCAGAAAGAACAACGCCTCACTAAACCGTTGCTCGGTCATATCAAGAAACAAAACGGTGTCGCCGTCAAACGCATCAAAGAATTTCGTGACTTCTCCAAAGAAGTGAAACCCGGCGATATTGTCGGACCGACTCTGTTCGCTCCCGGCGATTTCATTGACGCCATCGGCATCACCAAAGGCCGCGGCTTCGAGGGTGTGGTGGCTCGTCACGCCTTTGCGGGCGGTGATTCAACGCACGGCGCCAAAGGCTGGCATCGCCGTTCTGGCGCTATCGGCCAACGTTTGTTCCCCGGCACAGTTATGCGCGGCATGAAAATGCCCGGTCACTTGGGCCAGGTTCGCCGCACCACGCAGAATCTCGAAGTCATCCAGGTCCGTGAAGCGGACAATCTGCTTTTGATCAAAGGCTCGATTCCCGGCGCTGAAGGCGATTACATCGTCATCCGCGAATCCAAGAAACGCCCGAAAGGCTGGAAGCCGCCAGTGGCTGCCAAGAGTAAGAAAGACACCAAAAAAGCTCCCGAGCCTAAACCGGCCGCAGCTAAAAAGTAATTGAGGCGCAGCCATGAAAATTGCAATTAAAGACATCAAAGGAAAAAGCCAGGGCGAACTCGAAGTAAAATTCGAGCTTATCGAAGACGGACGCGGAACCCAGGCGGTTCACGACACTGTGACCGCGTATCGCGCGGCTCAACGCAGTGGCACCGCTTGCACCAAGAACGTCGGTGACGTTTCCGGCTCCAACAAGAAACCCTGGCGGCAAAAAGGCACCGGTCGCGCCCGCGCCGGTTCCAATCAATCACCCTTGTGGGTCGGTGGCGGCGTGGTCTTCGGACCGAAGCCCCGCGATTTCTCCAAAAAGGTGAACAACAAAACCAAGCAACTCTCTTTGCGCAAAGCGCTCAGCGAACGCCTTAAAGCCGGTGACGTTGTGGTGGTGAACGATTTCAACCTCGCCTCGGCCAAATCCAAAGACTTCGTCGGCGTGTTAACCGCGTTGGAACTCGACGGTGGCACGGCGCTGATCGTCGCCGGTGAGATTGATAAGAATTTGACGCTCGCTTCCCGCAATGTGGCCAACGTTGAGTTGACCACGAGCGATACGCTGAACACCTACGATGTATTGCGTTCCGACAAATTGGTTTTCACCAAGGGCGCATTTGAAAAAGTCGAAGCCCGTTTGAACAAGGAATAACATGAATTCTTTTGAAATTATCAAGACGGTCCGTTTGACCGAAAAAGGCACGCGCCAGAACGAAAGCTACAACCAATACACCATCGTGGCGGACCGCCGCGCGAACAAAACCCAGATCCGCCAGGCGGTTCAGGAATTGTTCAAGGTGAAGGTCATCAAGATCAATACGCTCAACGTGCGCGGCAAATTCCGCCGTCAACGCACCGCGCAGGCCGGCCAGGCGCCGAACTGGAAGAAAGCCATTGTGACCTTGAAAGAGGGCGAAAAAATTGCCTTGGCGTAAAGTAAATTTAAACCAAACACAGCGCGGAGGATTTTCACTCCGCGCTTTTTTTAATTTTGTGGGGGTTGTTCGCCACGTTCGGCAAACCACTGGCGTAAAAAAACCAGGTCTCCGGCATCCTTTTCACGATGGGTGACGATTTTCATGCGCCAGAGCAGGCGCGGTGAAGCAAACGGAATGGGTACGCCCCGCACTTCACGCACAATAATATCCTTGGCCGCTTCTGCGTAATCAATTCCCCCGGCTTTTTGCATCAGATCCACAAGAATTTCATCAGCGACACGAATGACGTTGTATTGCTGGAGTTCGCCTGGTTGAAGTTCGCGCACGGCGTTGTCCGGCAAAGTGGAAAGGGCGGCAAAAACTTTCGCTTCATTTTCACGATCTGAAGCCACCATTAAATCCACATCGGTTGTGACCCGGGGGAAACCTGCCGCGATGATGGCAAAACCACCGACGACAATATAACGCGCTTCACGCTGGTTTAATTCACGGCATAAAGCCACCAGATCCGCCTCCACGGGCGGGCGGCACTCTAGATCTTTTGAATCTGGCTTCGCGCCAGCATTTTGGTCATCCATGCGTCCGCCTCCTCGTGGGTTTTGAAGCGATAAACACCTTTGGGCGCCCAGCGATTTTTGAAACTCTTGTGAAATTCCAACGCGAGGGATTGCAGTTTCATTCCCGTCTCAAAAGCATTCGGAGTCTGGGTGCGACGGCCAACGATCTTGTCAATTTTTTCTTCGACATTGATGAAGGGTTGTTTCACGACGCTTCAAACATAGGCGAACGCCAAAACCAAAGCAAGCCGAGCCAATGAATGCGTCTCGAAGCATTGACTGCCTTGCACAACACGTTTACCGTGACCGCCCCGAATGAAAGTCACGCTCAATTGGCTTAAACAATACGTGGATTTTGACTGGTCGCCGGAAGAACTTTCCGAGCGGCTGACAATGCTTGGCCTTGAAGTCGAAGGTGTCCATAAGGTCGCGGGCGAGTTTGAAGGCATCGTCGTCGCGCAGATTTTGACCAAGGACAAAGTTCCCGGCTCTGACAAACTTTCCGTCTGCAAAGTCAATGACGGCACCGGCGAGCGAACGATTATTTGCGGTGCCCAGAACCATAATCCCGGCGATAAAGTCCCGCTGATTCTGCCAAACTTTGCCTTGCCGATGAAGGCCGGTGATAAAGAGCCATTCGTCATCAAGGAGCGGAAAGTTTTCGGCATCACCAGCCAGGGCATGATGTGTTCGCCGCAAGAGCTTGGTTTGCCCGATCAAGTGGATGGCTTGCTCCTTCTGCCCAAAGACGCGCCAGTTGGGAAATCATTTGCCGAATATCTCGGTCGCAGCGGCGGCGATGTGGTTTACGATTTGGAAATCACGCCGAACCGACCGGACTGGAACAGCGTCATCGGCATCGTGCGCGAAATTTCTGCACTGATCGGCAATAAACTCAAGCTGCCGCCCATCACGGAATACGAAACACGGAACATAGAACACGTGTCAAACTTCGTCAGTGTTCGCATTGAAGACCCGGAGCTTTGCCCGCGTTACACGGCGCGCGTCGTCAACGGCGTGAAGATTGGTCCCAGTCCTGATTGGCTTCGCTCCACGTTGGAAAAAGTCGGCATTCGCAGCATCAACAACGTCGTAGACGTGACGAATTACGTGATGTTGGAAATCGGCCAGCCATTGCACGCTTTCGATTATCATCTCATCGCCAAGAGTAAAGATGGGAAGCCCACAATTGTGGTTCGTCGTGCGAGCGAAGGTGAAAAATTCAAGACGCTCGATAATCAGGAACGCACGCTCACAAAAGACATGCTCCTCATCGCCGACGAGCAAAAAGGTATCGCGCTCGCGGGCATCATGGGCGGACAGAGCACCGAAATTCAGAACGATACCAAAGACGTTCTCATTGAGAGCGCGTATTTCAATCCCACGAATATTCGTCGAACGAGCAAATTGCTCGGTCTGCGGAGTGAATCAAGTTATCGCTTTGAGCGGGGCGCAGACATCGGTATTTGCGATTGGGCGAGCCAGCGTGCCGCGCAATTGATCGTGGAAACTGCCGGTGGCCGGATTGCCGAGGGTGTGGTGGATATTTTTCCGAAGCCGGCCAAGCCAAAACAAATCACGTTGCGACATCAGAAAGTTGGCGCGCTTTTGGGAGTTTCGATTTCAGCGGCGGAACAGATTCGCATGTTGGAAAGTTTGGAGTTGCGGCACGCTGAGTCCGCGAGTGGGCATCATGTGCCGTTGGTGGAAGCCAATCTCGATACGCAAACGTTGCTCAATAAAGATGCCATCACGAGCGAATCGGGGGCAAGTGTCACGTTCGACATTCCGACCTGGCGCGTGGACTTGAAGCGCGAGGTGGATTTGATCGAAGAAATCGCGCGACTTTATGGCGTGAATAAAATTCCTTCGACGCCACCGCGCGGCGCCAGTGGCTCGAATGCTTACGACGCCGTTCACGACCAACTTGCTGACGCGCGCCGCATTTTGTCCGGTTTGGGTTTGAACGAAGCTCAGGGGCAAACACTGATCTCTCATCCGGAATTTCAAATTTCAAATGTCGAATGGGTGCAGCTCGCGAATCCCTTGAGCAATGACATGAACGCGCTGCGTCCAAGTCTGTTGCCCGGGCTGATTCATTCATTGCGACACAATGTCAGCCGAAAGAATTACGACATCGCGCTGTTTGAACTGGGTCGCGTTTTTTCGCAGACAAACAGTCAACCCGCTGAGTCACGTCGCATTGGCATTGCTTTGATGGGCCAGCGCAATCCGCTGTTTTGGAGCGGTGATGACCGCGATGCGAAGCTCGACGTTTATGATCTGAAAGGTTTGCTCGAAGAGTTTTTTGACCAGTTCGGTCTGCGTGGCATGACTTACGCAAGACGCGCTGAGTCGCCTGGAATTTTTCTTGAGTCCGCGACCATTCAACTTGGCAAACAACAACTCGGCGAATTCGGCCAATTGCT
>JBEEGR010000189.1:0-9146 GCA_041166985.1 Verrucomicrobiota bacterium
CGGCGTCCAAACCCAGCCACGGCCATCGTCGTTTTTGTCCCAATGTCCCGGAACCCAGACAGCGCTGGTGCGCGGGCGCAATTCCCAATGGCCCGGGACCCAGACCCATTTGCGTCCGGTGTAAGTCCAGTAGCCTTCGATCCAGAGATGTGACGCATCCGGTGCGCGGCCGATGACTTCACGGCGCGGAGCGGGGGGTGCTTCATGTACAATCACGATTTCCCGTTCACGACGGGGTTCAGCGACGACTGTGCGATGCGAACTCAGGCAGCCGGTAAGCAGGACGCTGCCGGTGGCGCTGAGAAGCAGAACTTTGTAGAGTTGTTTTTTCATTATTCTCCCTTCCTTTGCTTGGCTTCCGCCAAACGGTTTTGGTTTAGAGTTCCCGTACGGTTTGGACAAAATAACACAATTCTCCGAGGAGGCTCATGGGGAGGATTGCTACTCGCAAATAGGTAATCGGCTTGACGTCGTCGCGGCCTCGCGGCTACAAACTGTGTCAGAGAATCTGTTTCACCGGGGTCATGTGTTTCCAAAAATTAAAACTATGAGCACAAAAAAAATCTGCCTGTTCACCCTCTGTTTGGGATTGTTTACCACCGCCCATGCGGCCGACAAGAAGCTCAACGTCCTCAACGGCCCCGCCAAAGCGCAGATGAAAAACATCGCGCGGATCGATGTGCCGGAAGGATTTGATTTTATTGATGGCGACGGCACACGCGCCATGATGAAGGCCTACGGCGAACCGGTCAGCGGGAATGAACTGGGCCTGCTGGCGCCGACAAACGGTGATTGGTCGGTTATCTTTGAGTTCAGCAATGTGGGTTACGTGAAGGATGACGACAAAGACAAACTGGACGCCGATAAATTGCTCGCCTCCATCAAGCGCGGCACTGAAGAAGCAAATAAAGAACGCGTCAGCGCAGGCAATCCGCCGCTTGAAATCACCGGCTGGGAGCAACCACCGCACTATGACGAAACCACGCACAACCTCGAATGGGCCGTTCGCGCGACCAGCGGCGGCCATGAGATTCTCAATTACAACACCCGCCTGCTCGGGCGCAAAGGCGTGATGGAAGTGGTGCTAATTCTCGACCCCAAAGAACTTCCCGCCACACTGCCGAAATTCAAAAACCTGCTGGCGAATTACTCTTTCCAAACCGGCGAGAGCTACGCGGAATATCGTCCCGGCGACAAAGTGGCCAAGTACGGACTGGCGGCGCTCGTCCTGGGCGGAGCGGCGGTTGGCGCGGCCAAACTCGGTTTGTTGGCCTGGCTCGCGGTGCTCCTGAAAAAAGGCTGGAAGCTGGTTATTATCGCCTTCGCTGCCGTGGCGGGCTTTTTCAAAAAAATGTTTCGCAAGCTGACCGGACGTGGCGGCGGCGAAGCGACCAGTTGATTTCCCGCAGTCTGGATGAGTGATCTTCAGCTTTTGTTTGTCGTCCTGGTGTGCTTGTACGTCTGGGAATGCGCCTGCTGGCTGCCACGCGGCTCCGTCGGCTTCCTCACTTGGCTGCGTCGGCGATGGAAAATGGTTCACCCGGGTACTACTTTTGTCGGAAACCAGAAAGGTGGATTTATTTTCGCGCCGCCATTCCCGCCGCTCGGCTGCATTTTGATCGGCACCCAATTTCCATTGTCACTCTCGCCCGAGCTGGCTCTGGCCTACACTTCTTTAAGCGTGAATCCCGGCTGGCCCGCGTTTCAAACGCAGAACGTTCGCCGTTTCGACCAAGTAAAAAGCATTAAATCGAAGGGAAAGAAAGTATTCATCGACGGCGAACTTTTCCTGAAGACTCAGTCTCTCACGTATGCGCATTCGCTCGCGAACCGGCTCCGCGAACTCACAAAAATGCCCATCGCCCAACGCGCCAATGCCATCGAAGGTCTTTTGCGCGACACGCTCGACGTCACCGCGTTGAAAAAACGCTGGTCAGATTTTAAGGCCCTCACCAAAAAGCTGCCGTGGCTGGGCAACGCGCTTTTCATCTATTTATTTGCACTGACGCCAGCGGTGATCTGGCAGCTTGGATTGAAACTTTCCTGGGTTGGTCTGCTCGTCGGTCTGCTCGCACTGACTACGGCCAATGCGGTTCTCTTCTTTCGCGCGCACAAAACGCTTTATCCTGAAATGGAAGACGAACGCTTCACTCATTTTCTTTTGATTTTGCTTTCGCCGGTGACTTCCATTCGCGCGCAGGACGTATTGTCGCGGTCATTGCTGGAAAACTTTCACCCGCTTGCGGTTGCCCGCGCTCTCTGCCCGCCGGAAGATTTCCGCCGACTGGCGCAAAGCGTCGTGCTCGATTTTCGTTTTCCCGGTCTGCCAATTTCTCCATCGCGCGAGCGGGATGTGGAAGCCGCCGCGCGGGCCAGCCGGGATTTATTTCAGAAAATTACGGAAACATTTCTGGCGAAGCAGGGAATCGAGCCGGATGAATTTGTTCGTCCGCCGCAGCCCGCCGATGAAACGTGCGTGAGTTATTGTCCGCGCTGTCAGGCGCAATTCACGACGCCGACAGGCAATTGCGCGGATTGCGGCGGATTACGGCTGGTTCCTTTCGCAAACCGGAACTGAGTCATAAGCGGGGCGACTGAAGCGCGCGGCTTTTAGTTGGAGTCCAGGCTTTAGCGTGTCGGCGTGCGGACAAGCTAAAGCCTGGACTCCAACCGGGGCATGAAGCTTCCCGCTTGAGAAATCGGGCGTGATGATTATCTTCCGTTCATGCCGATCTACGAATTTCATTGTGGAAAATGCGAGCGCGACGCGGAGATTCTGGTGCATTCCAGCGATTGGAAAGGGACCAAATGCCCGCACTGCGGTTCCACGAAGCTGTCGAAGAAATTTTCCACGTTCGCTTCCAGCAACGCCAGCGGCGGCGGTGGCGCACCGTCATGCTCCAGCGTTCCAAGTTCATGCGGAATGTGCGGCACTGGCAAACCGCATCGTCACTGAGCCGCCTCACGCAGAGGTCGCGAAGCCCACAAAGAATTTTCAAACGTGGCGATCTTTGACTTCTTCACGTGAGCGTGCTTGTCCGCTACAAACTTCTTTGGCAGTTACGCTCCGCAAATTTTCCACCGCCCAATCGGGCTGGTGCTGTTTCAGTTCCTCCAAAGTTGAGCCGCCGGTGGCGACTGCCAGAATCTTCGCGTCAATCGCCCGGGCGCAACGGATATCGTGTGGCGTGTCGCCGATGACCAGAATTTCTTCATCGCGCAAATTGTTTCCGAGCAGCCGTCGACCGCGTTCCCGGGCGATGACGGCAATCTGATTTCGCTCCTCATGGTCGTCCGCGAAGGCGCCGGTTTCAAATTCCTGCCAAAGATTGAAATGACGAAGTTTGATTTCGGCGCCGAGCCGGATGTTGCCGGTGAGCAGCCCGATGCACGGCGGCAGGGGCAACGCGTGAAGGTCGCCGATGAATTCCCGAACGCCCGCGCAGATTTCGGTGTGGCTGTGATTGAGAATGTGATCGAGCCAAAAGGTATATCGCTCAAAGAAGCGCTCGAAATTGGCCGGTGTCGCGGGAATGGCGTGGTAGCTGAAAAATTCGCGAACGAGATTGGTATCGGTGCGCCCGGCGAATTTCAGGTTTTCCAAATGATCGGTGGCGCCGAATTCAGTGGCGAAAACTTTGGCGAACGCCTTAACCCCCGCGCTGCCGGTGCGGACCAGCGTGCCGTCAATATCAAACAGAACCAGACGAATCATCCGTTTGAACCTAGAAAGAGCCGGCATTAATAGCAATGAGAAGCGGTGAACGGCATTGATTTTGTCAGTTTCCCTGCTATTACTTGCCGACTGAAATAGTCGGCACGCGGAGGCCCAAATGGCTCGTGGCGATGAATAAGGGATAATTTGACGAACCACCATCACATGACTTTCCCAGTTTATTTTACGCGGCTTGTCCTTCTTCTGCTGCTGGCGAGCGCGAGCAGTGGGTTTGGAGTCACGGTTACGGGCGTCAGCCCACCGATGGGCAGTGTCGGCGACGGGATCACGATTTCAGGAAGCGGTTTTGCTCCCAACGGATTTCAACCCACCAATCTGGTTGTTAAACTCGGCCTCACCACCGTGACCACAGACACGAATACCGTCTTATCTGACAATCAAATCAGCACCCAGGTTCCCGCCGGCGCGTCCAGCGGTCAGATTACCGTGCAGATAAATAACCCGCCAGCTTCTCCCGGCCCGCAGTTTACCGTGATCAGCACGAATGCTTACGCCACCAATTTCTCCCCGATATTCGGCCCGAATTCAGGAGGAACCACGGTGACGATCAATGGAGCTCACTTCAGCAGCATCACGAACGTAAGTTTCAACGGGAAGTTGGGAACGGGTTTTAACGGGGCGGTCATAGATCAGATTCAAATAATTTCGCCTGCCGGCGTCAGCACCGGGCCGTTGATTCTTCTTTCTTCTTACGGGTCAACCCACAATTTCAGCACCCTGACCAATACAATTTCCACCAGCACCAATTTCTTTGTAACGCCTCCGATCATCACTGCGTTTTCACCCGCCACTGGCCGCGCGGGCACAAACGTCGTCATCACCGGAACGAATTTTTTGGGCGCTACCAATGTTTTGTTCGGCGGACTCAATGTGGGTCCCGGTAGTTTTACCGTCTCGAACAACAACACCATTCAACTCGCCGTCCCGATAAGCACCGTGACGGGACCGCTTCAGATAAGTTTGATGTTTCCAGGAGGCGCGGGCTTGATCACTTCGACCAATTTTCGCATGTTGCCCACCATCTCCAGCTTTTCTCCCGCTTTCGGCCCAGTCGGCACAACTGTGATCATCACCGGCGCAAACCTGAATGAAAAATCTCCACCCACGGTCACTTTTAATGGCATGACCGCAACTGTCAGCGGTTCCTCATTCAGTTTTATCACCTCGACCGTGCCTGCGGGTGCGACGTCCGGCCCCATTACCGTCACCACCACCAATGGCTCGATGACCAGCGGCCAGATTTTTTATCTGCCGCCGGCCATCACCAGCTTCACACCCACCAACAGCGCGCCGGGAACGCGCGTGACCATCACCGGCTCCAATTTCACAAACGCTTCCTCCGTCACTTTCAACGGCGTAGCGGCGAGTTTCAACGTCACGAACAACACTACTATCGGAGCCACGGTGCCGAACGGCGTCATCACCGGCCCGATCAGCGTCACGACTCCGGGCGGAACGGCGACCAGTTCGGGAAATTTTTACGGCGCACCCATCATCACCGATTTCAACCCTAAACACGGACTGCCCGGAACCAACGTCACGATCACTGGCACGAATTTTCTGGGAACCACGGCGGTCAAATTTTTCAACAACATCAACGCGGTAATAACCTCGATCAACAACGGACAGATCGTGGTCACGGTTCCCAACGGCGCGCAGACCGGGCCAATAACCATTGTCGCGCCTGCGGGTTCGACCAGCACCGCCACGAGTTTCGGCCTCGACTACACCAACAATCTCGTGCTCTTGATGTCCGATGCGCCGGACCCGGTTTTTGTGACGAGCAACCTGGTTTACACTCTCATCATAACCAACCTTGGCCCCATTGACGCACCGAACGTGAAGTTGACCAACACGCTGCCAGCCTCCGTGCTTTTGAAACTGGCGAGCACCACCGCAGGCACACTCAACACCAATAATCCCGCCAACATCATCGGCACGCTCGGCACCGTGACGAATGGCGGCGCGGCCACGATCACTTTCACCGTCGTGCCGACCGCGACAGGTTTCATCACCAATGTCGCTCGCGTCGCTGGCGATTACCCGGATCCCGTGCCCGGCAACAACAGCAATTCGGTCGTGACGGTCGTGTTCCCCTTGCCATTGCTCTCGATTCAACTGGTGCCGACGAATCTTATTCAGGTTTCCTGGCCCGCGCCCTTGAGCAATTTCACCCTGCAATTCAAAAACGCTTTGAGTACCAACCTGCCTTGGACCAACGTCACTGCCGCCCGCACCATCACCATTACGAATGTTTTCGTCCTCGAAACCAATGCGGCCATGACGCGCTTTTATCGGCTCACCAATTAGGTGGGTTTAGACCCCATTCGCAAAACATTCCTTGCTCCGCAGAATCCCGCCGTATGAGCGAGAAAAATACGATCCTGCTCGTGGAAGACGATCCGTTGGATGCCCAACTCATGCAGTTGGCAGTTCGTAATGCCGATTCGCCGTTTTTTCTTTTGCGCGTTTGCGATGGCGAAAAAGCAATTCAATATCTTTCCCGGGAAAAAGAATTTTCCGACACGGGAGAATTTCCCGAACCGTTTCTCGTCGTGCTGGACCTGGCGTTGCCGCTCGTGAGCGGATTTGAAGTGTTGCGTTGGATGCAGGCGCAGACCAAACCGATGCCGCCGGTCGTCGTCCTTTCCCATTCGCTGATGGAACGCGACCGCCGCCTGGCCTACGAACTCGGAGCGAAACTTTTCGTTCCCAAACCGCCCAACTTCGAAGGCACCGTCGCGCTGGTCCGCTCTCTTGGGAGTTTCTGCCAAAAGAATTACCAACCGGTGACGGCGTAACCACTCCCGCTCCGGTCTCGCGGAAATTTTCTCGGCTGACTTGGCTTCCATTGATTCGTTTTGTTTCTGGACATTTCGAACGGCTTATTCAATCTCCTGTCAATTCAGCATAACCAAGGTATGAAAAACCGTTTCCTGCTGCCGTTTGTATTCGTCATGTCCGCGCTGGGTGCCGGATATTTCTGGGGCAAACATTCCGCTTCCGCGCCAGTTGTTGAAGCGTCGTCGAAATCCTCCGCTCCTGCAACGAACGAAGCCACAGCTTTGCCGCCCGTTCCCAGCTCGAAATCAAAACACAAACCAACCGCCGTCGCGACGCCCGGCAAACTGACCCTCGCGGAAATTGAGGCGAAAATTCTCGAGCACAAAAACGCCTTCAACCCGTGGGGTGGCGACCGTGAATTCTGGAAGATGTTTGATTCCGTTGAAGAAGCCGATATTCCCGAACTATTGGCTTTCGTGGACAAAAACTCCACGCGCAATATGCGCCAAGGTTTGCGTTACCAACTACTCGCTCGTTGGGCAAGTTCTGATCCCCAAGCCGCCCTTGCGTATGCCAGCGCCATTCCTAACAAACAGGAACGCGACGGAGCCATCGCCGCCGTAGTGAATGGATGGGCCGGCAAAGACGCTGCGGCCGCTTCGGCCTGGGTGCAACAACTTCCCGCCGGTCAACTCAGGAATCAAATCATGCAAAGCGTCATTTACGCAATGGCCGGCACCAATCCGCAGGCCGCGTTTGATTTGCTGCAACATACCGAGATCAATTCGAGGCAATGGGGCTACGGTGCGGTCAATTCCCTCTTCAATGTTTGGGCAACTAAAGATCCCATCGCCGCGACCGCCGCTGCCGAGCAATTGAAATCTTCCCAACAACGCTCGCAAGCCTTTCAAGCCATCGCGTCCGGTTGGGCTTCCGAAAATCCTCAAGCCGCGTTGGATTGGGCCAACGGTCTGGCCAATGGAACCGACAAGCGCAACGCCGTCAGTTCAATCATTTCCCAATGGAGCCAGACCGATTCGAAGAGTGCGATGGCTTACGTGCAGCAATTGCCGGAAGGCCCGGCGAAACAGCAGGCCATGAGCAGCCTTGGCTATCAATGGGCCACTGAAGATCCCAAAGCCGCGCTCGTGTTCGCACAAAATTTGCCCGCCGGAGATTCCCGCAACAACCTCCTCGCCAATGTCGTCAGCCAATGGATGCAAACCGATTCCGCCGCCGCAATGGAATATATCCAAAACCTGCCGTCGGGCGGTGAGCGCAATCGCATTTTGCAAAACGCCATCAGTTCAATGGCGTATCAGGACCCGAAAAAAGCCGCCGAACTCGCGGCTTTGTTGCCGCCAGGCACCGCGCAGATGAATGTCGTCAGCCAGATTGCCAACGGCTTTGCCAACAATGGCGATCAAAAAGCGGCGATGGATTGGATCGCCGCGTTACCGGAAGGCAATGCGAAACGCAACGCACTGATGCAGGTCGGCTATCAACTCGCGCAAAACGATCCCAAAGCCGCCGCTGAGTTTGCCAATACCCTCACGCCTGGCCAGGCGCGCGATCAATTCATGAGCCAGGTCGCCAGCCAATGGGCGCAGACCGATTTGAACGGCGCACTCGAATGGGCTCGGCAACTGCCCGAAGGCCAAGCCAAACAAAATGCCTTCGGCAATCTCAGCTCCACGTGGGCGCAAACCGATCCACAAGCCGCGCTCGCCTTCGCCACGCAAAACCTCGAAGCCGGCAGCGGCCAAAACAATTTTTTCAACAGCACCGCGCGTGCGTGGGCGGCCAACGATCCGAAAGCCGCAATGACATGGTTGCAAACTCTTCCCGACGGCGAGACCAGAAATAATTTCATGACCGGCATGGTTTCCGGCATGGCGCAAAACTCCCCGCAGGACGCCGCCAGCTTCGTTACCGATCTGGCCGCTGGCGACACGCGAAACAACGCGGTTTCAACGCTGGTCTCGCAATGGGGCTACGAAGATCCGCAGGCCGCGGCCAAATGGATCACCACTTTTCCGGATGAAAAAGCGCGCGGCAATGCCATTCAAAACCTCACCTCAAGCTGGGCGCAAAACGATCCGACCGGTGCGAGCGCCTGGCTGGCGACATTGCCCAACGACACCACAAAGGAAAATGCGGCACGGAATTTCGTAAACAATGTTTCGTATCAATATCCGGAAATCGCCGCGCCGTGGACGGAGTCCATTACCGAACCGAACCAGCGTTTCAGTTCTATCGAAAACGTCGCGCGCCAATGGCTGCAAACCGATCCCACCAAAGCCAAAGCCTGGCTCGCCACAACGTCATTGCCCGCCGACCGACAGCAACGTTTGCTACAAAGTGTGAAGCACTGATGCATTTCGGAGCGCGGATTGTCTTCAATCCGCAGCGCTTTGATAATTTCTGCACGCTGCGAGTTGAGGACAACTCGCGCTCCGCTTTAGGAAAATTCCAAGCTCGCCGCAGAACTCGGCCTGACCGAACTCAAAGTGAAACTCGAAGAAATTGCCGCCGATGAATCACGCCACACGCGCGAGTTGCAGAGAATTTTGAAGGGAATGTAGCTGGGTTGAAATCAGCAAAGATTTTTGTAGCCTATCCTCAT
>JBEEGR010000190.1:0-3936 GCA_041166985.1 Verrucomicrobiota bacterium
GCCGATTAAAAATCGGCGCTCCGTTCTCGTTTTTCATTCGACACTCAACTCTCAACTTTCAACACTCCATTCATGGCATTCCCGCCCGACTTGCACATGCACACGCCGCTCTGCCGCCACGCGACCGGCGAGCCCGTGGACTACGCCAAACGCGCTCTCGAACTTGGCTTCGAAGAAATCGGCTTCTCCGATCATTCGCCGATGCGGCAGGACGATTTTGATAATTGGCGAATGCGCTTCGACCAGCTCGAGGAATACGTGGAGAAAGTCCGCAAAGCGCAACGCGACTTCCCGCAACTCACCATCCGCCTCGCACTCGAAGTGGATTATTTGCCTGGCCACGAAGAATGGATTCGCGAACTCGCCGCGCGGCAACCGTGGGATTATTTCATCGGCTCGGTGCATTACATTTCCGATTCGTGGGCGATTGATGATCCAACCAAACTTTCGGAATGGAAAAACCGCGACTCTTTTGAAGTCTGGTCTGTTTATTTCGAACTGCTCACCCAGGCAGCGGCAACCGGCTTGTTTGAAATCATCGGCCACGCGGACCTGCCAAAAAAATTCGGTCATCGCCCCACTCAGGATTGCACGCCGCTCTATGAAAAATTTTTAACCGCCGCGAAAAAACACAATTGTGCCCTCGACGTGAACACCGCCGGCCTGCGCAAAGATTGCCAAGAAATTTATCCCAGCCGCGAAATTCTCCAGCTCGCATTTCAAAAAGGCGTGCCGATCACATTCGGCTCTGACGCCCACGCGTCGGAAGAAGTGGGAATGAATTTTGCCGAAGCCATTCAGCTCGCGCGCAGTGTCGGCTATACCCATTGCTGGAGGCTTGCCCAACGCCAACGTGAATCGGTGAAGTTTTGACTGGAGATAAACATGGATACAGAAAGGCTTTGACGCGAATTGCGCGAATTCTCACAAATTCAATTCGCGTTAATTCGTGAAATTCGCGTAAAACTTTTATGGACATTAAAAATCTTGCCGAAGTTCCGGCATTCATCACCAAGGACGGCTCCGAAATCCGCGAACTGCTCGCGCATCGGAATTCTGCCATTCGCAATCAAAGCCTCGCCGAAGCGCGATTGCCCGTTGGCGCGAGCACGCAGGAACATTATCATCCGAAAGCCGAAGAGATTTATTTCATCACGCACGGCGTGGGACGCATCCGCATCGAAGGCGAAACACGCGAAGTAAAACCCGGCGACGCCATCGCGATTTTGCCCGGGCAGAAGCACAAGCTATGGAACACGGGAACGGAAACCTTGCATTTGCTGTGCTGCTGTGCGCCGTGCTACGAACATAGTGACACGGTCATTACGGAGCAGTAACAGCTTCCGACCGCTCCCAGCTAGGAAATCATCGTGGTCTCTGATTCCGTCTGCGGCTGTTTCGTGATTTTTAATTTTGCCACGCGCGTTCCGTCCGTTTCCTCCACGCGCAATTCGCACATGCCCACCACCAACACGTTTCCCTCCTTCGGAAAACCACCGAGCCGATGCGTCACCCAGCCGCTCGCGGTCGTGATGCCTTCCTCCTGAAGCGGCTCGCCGACAATTTCCTCCAGCTCATGCAACGGCAGCGCACCGGAAGCCTCCCACGTCGTCTCACTCGTGCGCACGAGCAACGGTTTCTCCTGGTCGAACTCGTCCTGAATCTGGCCGACCAGTTCTTCCAGAATATTTTCCAAAGTCACCAGGCCGACCGTCCCGCCGTATTCGTCCACGACAATCGCAAAATGCAATTTACGGTCGAGCAAGAGCTGCAAAAGTTTTTCCAGTCGCGCCGTTTCGGGAATGTAAATCAGCTTGCGCGCCACCGCTGCAAGGTCCGCGCCGGTCCTGGCTTTTTCGCGCAGCGCAAATAAATCTTTGAAATGAACCACGCCCAGCATCTTGTCGAGATCACCGCCTTCGCAGAGCGGAAAGCGCGAGTAACGCATTTTTTCCACCAACTCCAGGCACTCGGCAAAAGTCGCTTCCGTGTTCAGCGCCACGATTTCCTGGCGCGGCCGCATCACTTCACGCGCAATGCGACGACGCAGATCCAGCGCGTTGAGAGCGACATCCCGGCCGACAGTAGAGCCGCCGGAAATTCGCTGCGACGTTGCCAGCAATAGCCGCAGTTCCTCTTCCGAATGCGCCAGTTCGCCTTCGCTCGGCATTTCAATACCCAGGCGGCGCAGCAGCCATTGCGAGGAATGGTTCAATACCCAGATAAACGGATACGACAGCCGATAAAACCAGCGCAAGGGAATCGCCACTGCCAGCGCTGTGTCCAGCGTCTTGCGAATCGCGAGTGCTTTTGGCGCCAGTTCACCGACGACAATCAGCAAATAACTGTTCACAAAAAAACCAACCAGAATGGATGTCGTCCGCTGCGTTTCCGGCGATGTGATATGCGCCACGGTAAACAGCGGCCGGAGCAATTCGTGAAAAACCGGCTCCACCACAACACCCAGACCCATGCTCGCGATCGTGATGCCGAATTGCGTCGCGCCGATGTACGCATCGAGGTGCCGGATGATGCGCCGCGCGATTTTGGCGCGCCGGTTTCCCTTGGCGACGAGTGTGTCCAGTTGCGTGTCACGAATGCGCACCAGCGCCAGCTCCGCCGCGACGAAAAAGCCGTTCAGCAATACCAGGGCGAAGACGGCAAGAATTTTCCAACCGTTATTGATGATTGCATCCCGGTTCACAAACTCACCTCGCCGAAAATGAGTTTCAAAATGTCCTGCAGACTGATGATGCCGATTTCGCGCCGGTCGCGACCCAGCACCACCGCCAGCCGCTGGCCGCTGCGTTGCATGCGGCGCAACGCCACTTCGAGCCGCAAATCTTCGTCCAGATACAACGCCGGACGCACATACGCCGAAGCCGGTTTGCTCAGGTCGAGGTCGGGTTGATACAGCAGCGTCGTCATGCTGACGAAACCGGCGATTCGCCGTTGCTGGCCGCGCGTTTCCCAAACCGGCAACCGCGTCGCCTGCCGTTCGCGGCAGATTGCCAGCACTTCGCTCACGGACGTCTCCGCTGTGACCGTCACCGTTTCCGAAATCGGTTTTGTAATTTGCCGAACGGTGAGGCTTTGCAGATCGAGCACGCGGTTGATCATCGTCCGTTCTTCCGTCGTTAATGACTGCGCCGATTCCTGCATTACGAAACGCAGCTCTTCGCGATTACCAAACAGATGGCCGGTAAACGCTTTGCCACCAGTCCAACGCAGAACCAGCGCCGAAACTCCTTCCACCAGCCAGACCAGCGGACGCAACAGCGTATGCACGACGCGAAACGGCCGAGCCAGCAACACGCAAAGCCGATTCGGAAAAGCGCGGAACAGCATCTTGGGCAATAAATCGAAAAACGCGTAGAATAGAAAAACGAGCGCGCAAAAAACCACGACAAACCAAAACCGATGTTGCGCCAACACGCCGTAAAGCACGGAGGTGACCAGACCGAGAATGATGAAATTCGCGACTGTGTTGCCGACGAAAATCGTCCACAAAAAATTTTCAGGATGCTCAAGATAGTTGTGAAGCAGTTTCGCCGAATGCCGCCCCGCACGCATCTGTTGCCGAATCCGCAACCGGCTCAAGGTAAAGACGCCCGCCTCCATACCGGACAACAAAAACGACACTCCCAGGCACGCGACCAGGATGATTGAAGTGAGAAGTGTGTTGTCCATTAGTTTTTTAGGTTACGCTCGCCTCACCCCGACCCGCTCCCCCGGGGAGAGGGAGGTAATTTATGGCGCCTAACATGAACTTCACAAATTTGGTTTGCAGCTTCCCGCTCACAGAAAATCCAAAAACCGGAGACTGAAACAGAAACGCCAGAATTTTATCAGAATGCAAATTCGCTCCCCCTCTCCTGGGGGAGAGGGCCGGGGTGAGGGCGAATATTTTTTCCCTCTTCATTTCACCGCCTCCAC
>JBEEGR010000191.1:0-4926 GCA_041166985.1 Verrucomicrobiota bacterium
TTTAATTCCAAAGAGAAAACTGTGAACTCAGCCGGGCCGTTGCAATTGCAGGCTTCGGGCGGGAAACTGTTGCTGGAAGGTGAAGGATTCTTCTGGCAGGGCGACGACAAGAATCTCATCATTTCGAATCGCGTGCATACCACCATCAGTGGCGCGCTCGACAATTCATTTTTGCCATGAAAAAAAGCTGGCCAATTTTATTAGTGCTCATCGCGGCGCTCGCCTTGCGCGCGCAAACCAACGCGCCGGACGCTGCTTCTGTTGCTCCGGTTCAAAAAGAACCGCGCGCGCCCACGGAAATCAGTTCCGACAGCGGGCAGTTTAATTTGAAGTCGAACATTTTCGTTTACACCGGCAATGTGCATGTCAACGATCCAAAGTTGAAACTGCTTTGCGAAATCATGACGGTCGAAGCGCCGAAGCTGGCCGAAGGAAAATTCAATCGCATGACGGCGGTCAGCAACGTGGTGATTGATTTTCTGGATGAAAAAGGCCAGCCGAATCATGCGACGGCGGACCGGGCCGTTTATACTGAGAGCATTACCAATTCATTCACGAACAAAGTCGTGGTGCTGACCGGCAGTCCGGTGGTCACCAATCTACAGGGCGCATTGCGCGGCGATTTGATCGAGTGGAATCTGTTGACTGACGAAATGAAAGTGTTGAATGAAAAAACCACCATTCACCAAAGCGGGACCAATGGCGCGAATTTTTTTGAAACCCTGACGACGCCGGGGACGAATTCGCCCAAACCTAAAATGGATAGCGCGCCAAAATGATTGCGACCGAAGCCAGTTCAGTTTCGTCCGTGGCCAACGGCGCATTGCTCTCGACTGAAAAGCTCGTCAAAGCTTATCGGCAGCGCCGCGTCGTGAATGGCGTTTCCATCAGCGTCGGTCCCGGAGAAATCGTCGGCTTGCTCGGCCCGAATGGTGCGGGTAAAACAACGACGTTTAATATGGTAGTTGGCGTCGTGAAGCCGGACGAAGGGGCGGTGCGGTTTTTGGATCACGAAATCACGCGCGCGGCGATGCACAAACGCGCGCGATTGGGCATTGGTTATCTGACACAGGAGCCATCCGTCTTTCGCAAGCTCACTGTCGAACAAAACATTCTCGCAATTCTGGAGACGCTCGCGATTTCCCGCCAGGAACGCGCGATCCGATTGAAATATCTGCTGGATGAACTGGACCTGACGCCGCTCGCGAAGAGCAAAGCCTATCAACTCAGCGGCGGCGAAAAGCGGCGGCTGGAAATCACGCGCGCGCTGGTCACCAGCCCGAAACTGCTGTTGCTCGATGAACCGTTCAGCGGGATTGATCCCATCGCGGTTTACGAAGTGCAGAAAATTGTCCGTCGCCTGAAAGAGCGCGGCCTGGGAATTTTAATTACGGACCACAACGTGCGCGAGACGTTGAAGTTGATTGACCGCGGCTACATCATTCACAAAGGCGAAGTGCTGGTGGAAGGCTTGTCGGAATTTTTGGCGAATGATCCGAAGGCGCGGGAGATTTATCTGGGGCCGGAATTTAATATGTGAGCTTGAGGCGTCAATCGCTTCATGCAGTTACCGCAATACGATTTATGCAACGCGACACTGTCACCGTTCAGCGATTTTACACTGACCACGCCGAAGCGCTCGGCCTGAAACTCGTCGCCGGCGCGAACGGGTTGCAACGCATCATTCGCGAGCCGACGGTGAACCGGCCTGGTCTGGTTTTGTCGGGATTCACCCGTTACTTCGCCAATAAGCGCGTGCAGACCATTGGCAATGCCGAAGCTTATTTCCTGAAATCGCTTCGCCCCGAGGAACGCGCCCGGCGATATGAAATGTTTTTCCGCCACAACATCCCGTGTGTGGTTTTCAGCCGCAGTTTGAAACCCGACAAAATGTTTTTGAAATGCGCCGAGAAAGTGGATGTGCCGATTTTTCAATGCCCGCTCGTCACCATGAAATTCATCAATCTGGCCACGCTCGCGCTCGAAATGATGTTTGCGCCGCGCAGTTCGGAGATGGGCAGCATGGTGGACATCCTCGGCATCGGCGTCATCATCAAGGGCGAAAGCGGCATCGGCAAAAGTGAAAGTGTGCTGGCGCTCATTGATCGCGGCTACAGTCTGGTGGCGGATGACATCACGAAAGTCACGCTCATTGACGGTCGCGATGTCGTGGGAACGAGCGCGGAACTGACGCGCGACCACATGGAAGTGCGCGGCATTGGCATCATCAACGTGGCCGCGATGTTCGGTGTTAAAAGCATTCGCTCGGAAAAACGGGTGGATCTCGTGGTC
Source organism: Verrucomicrobiota bacterium (assembly GCA_041166985.1). GTDB lineage: Bacteria > Verrucomicrobiota > Verrucomicrobiia > Limisphaerales > DASXHY01 > DASXHY01. Next base: position 2,293 of record JBEEGR010000191.1, read on the forward strand.
TCACTCAAGACCTGGAGCGAAGTGCCGGATGTGGATCGCGTTGGCATGGAACAACAATTTGTAAAAATCCTTGGTGCGGACGTGCCGCACATTACGATTCCCGTCCGGCCGGGACGCGACCTCGCGCGCCTGATTGAAGTCGCCGCCTTTCAAACCAAATTAAAAATGTCCGGCCACAATCCCGCCAAAGAACTCAATGACCGCCTTGTCGCCAAAATGGCGGCGGCCTCCAAATTGTGATGGTAGCGGCGGTCTGTGACCGTCGCTCTTTCATAATCCGGCGTTAATAGAGCGCCGCCACAAAATTGATTCGCCAAACTTCGCCCCGTCGGTTAAGTATAATTAACGGCGATGAGCGCGAAGAAACTATCAGAAGACGAATTGAACATGACGAAAGAACTTTTTGTCGCCAATAAGCTCGGCATTCATGCCCGGCCCGCCGCTCTGTTTGTGAAGACCGCCAACCGGTTCACGTGCGACATTTTTGTCGAAAAAGACGGCGAAAAAGTGAACGGCAAAAGCATCATGGGACTGATGATGCTCGCCGCCGGACCCGGCAGCAAACTGACCATTTACGCCAACGGACCCGACGCTTCCAAAGCCATCGCTGAAATCGAAAATCTCATGAAGCGAAAGTTTGATGAGGAGTGATAGATGGGGCCTCGTAAACAAACTCAGTTTGTTTGGATTATCTTAAAAAGCTTTCTGACCGCCGGATTGATAACGCTGGCATTCGCTGTTATCGAACCAAACTTCATAATTATCCATAGCGTAAACGGAACGATTACTAAACAATTTGAGTCGGGGTACCTCTGTGTGTCTATCCTCTTTATTTCGGCAGTTGTGATTTACTGTGTTTGGTTTTGGAAATAGATGGAATTCCTTTCGACGGTTTTCAATTTGGACTTTCAACTTTGAACTTTGGACTTTAGTTTGTCCGCATGGCTGCTGCTGAAATTGATGTTAAGTATGTCGCGCATCTCGCGCGCATTGCGCTTTCCCCTGAGGAAGAACAAAAACTTTCCGCCCAACTCGGAAACATCCTTGGCTACATCGAAAAACTCAAGGAGGCCGACGTCAGCGGTGTCGAACCAACGGCGCACGCCTTTCCGCTCGTGAACGTCACGCGCCCGGATGAGATTCGCCCATCCATGGCCAACGAAGACGCGCTTCGCAATGCACCCGCCAAAGCCAACGGCCTGTTTATCGTGCCGAAAATTGTGGAATAACAAATTTCCTGTGAAGAATTTAACGCAAAGACGCAAAGGCGCGAAGACGCGGAGAATTTATTCGGCTGTGCGCCCTTGCAACTTTGCGCCTTTGCGTTGAAAAAAGATGCTCAACCAACTCACCATTTCGGAACTTACTGCCAAACTCGCCCGCCGCGAAACTTCCGCCCGCGAAACTGTGCAGGCGTGCCTGGACCAAATCGGTCGCGTAGATAAAGAAGTTCACGCTTTTCTCAGCTACGACATCGCCGACGCGCTCGCGCAAGCCGAGGCCGCCGACAAATTGCTCGCGGACGGCGCAACGCACGCGCAAAAACCCTTGCTCGGCGTGCCGATTGCGATGAAGGACGTCCTCGCTGTTAAAGGCCATCCACTGAATTGCGGTTCAAAAATTCTTGGTAAATTCATTTCGCCTTACGACGCGACTGTCACGGAAAAGTTAAAAGCCGCCGGCGCAATCGTGTTTGGCCGATTGAACATGGACGAATTTGCGATGGGCAGCTCGACGGAAAATTCCGCATTCGGCGTCACTCGCAATCCGTGGGATACGATGCGCATTCCCGGCGGTTCATCGGGCGGTTCTGCCGCAGCGGTGGCAGCCGATGAATGTATCGCCAGTCTTGGCACCGACACCGGCGGTTCGATTCGCCAACCGGCGGCATTGTGCGGCTGTGTCGGTTTGAAACCGACTTACGGGCGCATTTCGCGCTATGGCCTTGTCGCTTTCGCATCCTCACTTGATCAGATTGGGCCGTTCACTAAAAACGTTCGTGATACGGCGACGCTACTTGAAGTGTTGAGCGGCATTGATCATCGCGATTCAACGAGCGTGCCGCAACCGGTGCCGCATTACGCGGCGAGTCTTGATGGCGGAATCAAAGGATTGAAAGTCGGCCTGGCGAAAGAATACATGATCGGCGGACTCGATCCCGAAGTAAAAGCCGCCGTGGACGCCGCCGTGAAACAACTTGAGCAACTCGGCGCGGAGATCGTGGAAATTTCTTTGCCGCACACCGATTACGCGGTGGCAACTTATTACATCATCGCGACGGCGGAAGCCTCGGCGAACCTCGCGCGCTTCGATGGCGTGCGTTACTGCGCGCGCGCCGAAGGCAACGACCTGATGGAGATGTACAGCAAAACGCGCGGCGCGGGTTTCGGTCCCGAAGTCAAACGCCGCATCATGCTCGGCACTTATGTTCTCAGCAGCGGTTACTATGACGCTTACTATTTGCGCGCGCAAAAAGTCCGCACACTTATTCGTAATGATTTTCTCAAAGCGTTTGAAAAAGTGGATGCCATCGTCACGCCGACGACGCCGACCGCCGCCTTTAAAATCGGCGAGAAGTCGGATGACCCGTTACAAATGTATTTGTCGGACATCTTCACAATCTCCTGCAATCTT
>JBEEGR010000192.1:0-3158 GCA_041166985.1 Verrucomicrobiota bacterium
GACACACGTCCGCAAGGGCAACGCGCGATTGGTCGAGAGCGGTGAAATCAGAGCGACGGAAATAAAGTAAAGCAGCACCACGCCACCGAACACGACACTCGACGATGTCAGAAAACCGGCCCAGAAAGCCGACCCAGTCATCATCGAGCCGACACCTGAACCCACCATTTCAAAAAAGAAAAATACCAGGGCGAAAATTCCGGGCACGAGATAACCCAGCCCGATTAGCGAAACGAGAATCTTGAACGTGCGGCTGATCGGCAGGCACGCGACGAAAATGGCGCCCTGAATCGCCGCGCACACGGCCAGGAACAGGCAGATGAGAATGAACCCGATAGTCGGCAAATCAATGCCGCGCAGAAGATTCGTGAACACCATGAACGGCATGCACGCGCTGAAGAACAGCACTGCCATATACGCGCCGCACAAAAATTTCCCGCGAATAATCCGTTCCGGCGTGAGCGTGCTGATGTAAAGCAGATCGAGGTTCGATTCCTGCCGTTCTGCCGCGAGCCGGATGCCGACGTAAAGCGGAATAAAAATCAGACTCGCCCCCGTCAGAATGACAACGAACGTGTGAAAAATCTGCGAACCAAGATACTGGTTGGAGTTATTATCGAAACTTTGCGTGATCAGAAAAATCAGCGCGGCAATAAACATGATGCCGAGAAATAAAAGCAACATCCCGGTCACCGCCCAACTGCGCACCGATTGGCGAAGCTCCTTGATGACGACTGGGTTCAGCTCCCATTCGCGCCAGTTGGTGAGATGCGATTTGAATTTGGAGAATGCAGCGGTCATGGGCAGTTCAGGAAAGTTCGTTTCTTATCACTTCATTAAAATATCCACGCGGTCGGCTATCCGTATTCATCAGCGATACCGCAATTGCCTGCATCAACAGGATTCCAATAAAGACCAACACCATTAGCATGAAAAAACCAATCCAAAAGCTCAGTTTACCCATCATCGAACCAACGCCCGACTGCAGCATAATGGAAAAGAAAGTGATCAGTCCGAACGCGACGACGACAAGTCCTATGATAAAAAGCACGCCGATGAAAAGTTTCAATGCCGCATGCAGCGGCAGGCATCCAAACAAAATAGCCGCTTGTATAGCCAGACAAACGACCGCATAGAGGCAGGTCAAAACAAAAAAGATGGTCGGCAAATCCACACCCCGTAACTGATTCGTCAGTGCCATGAAGGGTGCGCCAGCGCTGAAAAACATCATCGCGAGATAAGCCCCGCTCACGAGTTTGCCGCGCACGATCTGCAATGGCGCCAGGGTCGTAATAAACATCAGGTCCAGTGCCCCCTCCTGCCTTTCTCCCGCCATACGCAAGCCCGTAAATACTGGAACGAAGATCAGACTGCCAATCGTGAGAATGGCCAGCAGCGCGCGTGAAATATTCAAGCCAGCTCGCTGCGTCACTCCAACCAACAAATTCTGTCCCGCCAGACATGCGACAAATGCCAGAAAAAGCACGCTCAGCAGCAATAGCAGCGTACCCGTCAGAAAATTGCTGCGCATAGATTGCCGAAGCTCTTTAATGACGATCGGATTCAGTTCCCATTCATGCCAGGTCCCGAGGTGCGCTTTGAGTTTTGAAAATGCGGCGGTCATGGCAGTTGAAATCCCCGTTGGAGTCCACGCTTTAGCGTGCCTGGGGAACAAGCTAAAGCCTGGACTCCAACAAAACCCTTCGCGTTCCAGCGTTCGGAGTTGGATGTTCGAGGTTGAATGTTGGATGTTTCCATCACTTCCTTCACTGCACGCCTCCTTTCGTCACCTTCATAAAGATGTCTTCCAGGTCTGCTTTCGTTTGGCGGAATTCCAAAACTTTGAACTGTTTCGCAATCAACTGCGCGAGAATTTCACACGCGGCGGTTTCATCGCCACTGGATTCAAAATGCATCTCGCCGCCGACCTGTCGCGCGTTTTCCACAAATGGCGTTTGCAAAAGTTCTTTGAGCAACAGTGGGTTTTGATGTTGATCGAGCAGCCGGATCGCAACGGTGCGACGCGGCGCGCTTTTTTTCAGGACATCTTCAATCGTTCCCGTCTCCAGAATTTTGCCGCGCTCAATGATGACGACGCCATTACAAATTTCCGTCAACTCCGTGAGAATGTGCGAGCTGATGAGAATCGCTTTTTTGCGCTCGGCCAACAGCATTAGTAATTCGCGCAATTCAACCCGCGCGCGCGGATCAAGACCGGCGGCCGGTTCATCGAGAATCAGCACGTCGGGATCGTAAACCAGCGCGCGGCCGAGGCTGACGCGCTGTTTCATGCCTTTGGAAAGTGCTTTGAGATGTTTGTCGCGGATGCCGGTGACGTTGGTGAATTCTTCGATCGCGCTCACCGCCTGTGTGCGTTTTGTGCCGCGCAAGCCGTACGCGCGCGCGTAAAAATCGAGATACTCATGCACCGTAATGTCCGCGTGCGCGGGCAATGTGTCGGGAACATAGCCCACGGCTTTGCGCGCCAGTTCGGGTTCTTCGCGCACCGAAATGCCGTTCAACAAAACATCGCCATCCGTCGGCTCTTCAATCGTGGAAATAATCCGCATCGTGGTTGTCTTGCCCGCGCCATTCGGGCCGACGAAGCCGAAGATGTGGCCGCCGTCGAAGGCGAACGAGATATTGTCCACGGCCAGCGTCTTGCCGAATTCTTTGCGTAGATTTTTGACCTGAACTTTCATGGCTTCGACGGTTCGATCAGTCCATAAACGACTGCGTGAGTTTTCGTGCGCGCCGAGCTTTTTGCGCCCAGCCCGTTTTCCAAAAATGGATTTGCGGCCAACTCGGCGATGTAAGTATTCGGCAAAAGGTAGTTGGCGGCGTCGCTCGCAAAATCCGGTCGTGTGATGTAACCGGCTTTCTCAAACAGAGATTGCGGCCCCAAATGACCGGTGCGAACGGAGTTGGTTGAACTCACGAGCGCGGCTCGTTGACCGGCAGCGATATTGGTCGCGGTGAAAATTTGTCCGGCAGAATTGGCGAACCAGACCGAATGAATCGGCGCACCCAAACCATTGACGACGGAGAACTGGCCGTTCGCAGATTCAATTTGAAGACGTTCGCGGCGCGTTTCAGATTTGCGCAAGAAAAAATGCGCCGGGACACGCGCGCTAATCCAGCCGCGCGACAAATGTTGC
>JBEEGR010000193.1:0-5923 GCA_041166985.1 Verrucomicrobiota bacterium
CGTAAATATTTACGGTTTCAGAATTCACCACGTCGCGAATGCGGACCATGGCAGTGGAGGGCAACGTGCTTTCGTTTACAGCGCCCAGGATGGCCGTGTGGCTGTGGCAATCAATGATGCCGGGAGAAATCTGCTGTCCGGCGGCGTCAACCACCAGCGTGTCCGATCCGGGTTCGGTTTTAAAACTACCAACACTCAAAATCTTTCCGGCGGAAACGAGCAGTTGCGCATTAGTCAAAATTCCCGCCGGGCCACCGGTCCAGATTGTGGCGTTGCGAATCAGAACCGAAGGCGGATTCGTGATCGCTCCGCGCCCTTCCAGCGGCGCGCGCGCAACGCGCGCCTTTTGCAACGCGCGCAATTCGTTGTTCTTTTTCTTCTCGGCGGCTTTCGGCTCCGGCGTTGCGGCGGCGGTGGCATTGGTGGAAACTGTTTCGCCGGTTGGTGCGGTTGTTTTTGGCTCCGCTTCGGCGACGGACGGCGGCTTGGGATTTTTCTCCGGCTCTTCTTTTGGTTTGGCGCCGTTCCTCTTGTCGTCCGATTCAGCAGTTTTCGCTTCTTCAGCGGGCGCGGAATAAATCCGGCCATCAATCCAAACCGAATTCACCTTGGTTTCCGGGTCGAAATAATTTTCACCATCCACAATCACCAGATTGGCGAGTTTGCCGGGTTCAATCGTCCCGAGTTGATTTTCCACGCCGCACAATTTCGCCGGAATGGTCGTGAGCGCCGCCAGCGCGTCCGCTTCCGACAATCCGCGATCCAAAGCGGTTCGCAGGTTTTTACGAAAAGTTTTTTTATCGCCCAATCCGTAAGTGGTCAGCGCGATGTCGAGTCCCTGCTGGCGCAGCAACGCGGGATTTTCCGGCGCCCAATCCCAGGTTCGCAACTGGTCGAGCGTGATCTGCTCCCAATCGTCGTCACTTGGAAGTTTCGGCAGCGAAGGAAAATTCAACGGCACAATAAACGTCGCGCCTGTTTGTTTGGCGAGGTCAGGACGACGCCATTCCTGTCCGCTGGAAATCAAACAAAAGTCGAGACCGAGTTCCCGGGCGATGTGTGCGGCGCGGTCATCCATCAGCGCGCTGCCGGGCTCGAACATCACGGGAATTTTTTTCTCTGCGGCGGGCGCGAGCGCGGCGAGTGCGGGATTAAACTCCGGACGTTTCCGGCCTTGCGGCTGCTTTTGATAGTCGGCGTGGTCGAGCGTGTAGTGTTGCGCGTCAAAAAAACTTTGACGTACCGCCGCGATGACGCCCATGAGTGAGCCGGGATAAATGCCGCTGTCGTCATCGTCCGTTTCAAAAGAAATGTGCTGGAACACATCCGGCCTGATGAGGGCGCGATTCGGATTTTCGTCGGTCAACGCCACGAGCGCGCTCGTGCCGCGAATGATTCCCCGGGCTGGCGCGATGATTCCGGCGGTAAACCCCAGTTCGCGCAATGATGCCAGCGATTTTTCCTTCGGCGAATATTTGTCCAGCGCGCGGAACTCCGGTGTGATTTTGGAAATTTCGTAGCCCGGGCCGGGGCTGCCCATGTCCGTTTGCGCACCGGGTGCGCCGAAAAATTTTATTCCGCCAGCCGTGAAACTCCGCTGCGAGATCGGTTCGGTGTCGGTGGTGGAAATCGGCGGATTGGTTGAATTGATTACGAGATACGGCTCGATGAATCCGGCGTAAATCGTTTTACCTTTCATGTCCCACACCCGCGCATCGGCGGGCGCGACGATGTCTTTGCCAACCTCTTGAATGAAGCCATCGCGAATGATGACTGTGGCGTTCTCCAGCATTTCTCCCGGCTTGGTGATAATTTTTCCACCGACCAGCGCATGAACGCCCAGCGGCAGCGGACGGAAACCGGGCGGAAGCAATTCGCTGGCGGAAGCAGCGCCGGCAAGGAGCGACACGAGACTAAAAACGATGGCGCGATTTATAAACTCACGGAATGGCTTCATGCTTCGACGGGGAATTTGGAGTCGAACCCGCTTCAAGGCAAGCCGCGCTTCGGCAATTGCAGATCACCTTTCAAAACGATTCCGGCGGCAGACTCTGGTTCACCGTCAGCCAATAGTAACCCAGGTCCTTGATCGTTTGTTCGAAATGGCCGAAATCGATTGGCTTCTGAATGTAGCTGTTCGCGCCCAGTTGATAGCACTCGATCATGTCCCGTGGTTGCTTGGACGAGGTCATGACCGCGACGGGAATGGGCCGGGTAAGCGGATTGTTTTTGAGTTCCTTCAACACTTCGATGCCGGTCACTTTCGGCAATTTCAAATCGAGCAGAATCAGTTTGGGCGGTGGCGCATTAGTGCCGCGGGTGGCCTGCGAGCCGCGGCTGAACAAAAAATCCAAAGCTTCCTCGCCATCGCGCGCGACGTGAATGTTGATATCGAGCTTGTTTTTCTTGAGGGCGATCAACGCGAGCTCGAGGTCGTTGGCATCGTCTTCCACGAGGAGGATTTCGATGGGCGCGTTAATGTTCATGCAGCGGCAAAGGCTAATGGGGTCTCGTGACGGGCGCAAATGGATTTAACTGGGCCAAAATTAATCGTCAACTCCAGACGCCTGTAAGAAGTTCCACAAGTATCGCCTCAATCTCTGAATCAAGCGGAATAGTGCGATCAAATTCGGAACATGTGCCCGGAAAGAGCAATTCCTGTTCGGGGACAGCATAGTCATATGGGAAAACTGTTACGTGGTAAGGTCCAAGTTCTTCGTCCAAAGTCCGTTCGTGATACATACGCCGCGTATCTGCAAGCAATTGTAAGAAATCATGATCGTAAAACAGCGCCCGTCCTTGTTCCAACCGGTCAACTAAGGGATGTTTTCGTTTCTCCCGCAGCAACGGCAAATCTTCCAAGAACCAATCTTCCGCAATTTTCATCTGCTCGTCGCAGCGCAAAGCTCGCGCCGTTAGTGCGTGCATAAACATTGAATAGAGTCCCGAAATATAAAGACTGTGTCCCCAGGCGGGCTGGCGATAACATAAGCGGCGGATGCGGACCGCCTCGTGATTAAGCTGGAATGCCGAGTGGATATCAATTGAGCCAGCGCGCAATCTATCCCCCATGTAATGAGTCAAGGCAGCCGCCTGAAGGGCTGGCTTATCTTCAATTATCGGACGCGGAATCATTAACTCTCATTCCCGGAAATTCACAAACTGCACCGGCACGGGGAAATCTTTTGCCTGCACCGCAGCAATCACCGTCTGCAACTCATCGCGGCTTTTGCTGTTCACGCGCACTTCTTCGCCCTGAATCTGCGTGGTTACTTTGAATTTACCGTCGCGGATGAAGCCGGTGATTTGTTTGGCGACGCTGGTTTCGATTCCCTGTTTGATTTTAATACTCTGTCGCGCGTGGCCGAGCGGCGAAATGTCCGGCTCACCCTGCTCCACGCTTTTGAGGCTGATATTGCGTTTGGCCAGCTTGCCGACGACAATTTCCACCAGCGTGCGGACTTTAAAATCATTGTCGGCGATAAGTTTGATTTCGTTTTTTTCGAGCGTGATTTCCCATTTGCTCCCTTTGAAATCAAAACGGTTGGCCAGTTCTTTTTTGGCCTGGTTCACCGCATTTTCAATTTCCATCGAGTTGACCTGCGAAACAATATCGAATGAAGGCATGGCGGAAGCGTAGAAAACCGGTCGCCAAAAGCAAAAGCTTTTTAACCGGAATTCATATTGCAGGAGTGTTTGTTTGGAGTTCCGCGTTTACGCGGTCGGGAAGCCGCCTGAAGGCGGCTCCAAACTTCCAACCGCCGCCACTCATGTTCATGGGCGGATCTGAGAAATGGTATTATCTGGTCGAAACCAACGCTTGGCGTGTAAAGTCCATTTACAGCCATGTTGGAAACAGTTGCGATCTGAAATTCTAACGAGATGAATTCCAACCCAATCCCCGCCGAATGTCAGCGTCTGGCCGAAGCCAATGCCGGTCAAAAAAACTGGCGCCGCTGGGGACCGTATCTTTCCGAACGCCAATGGGGCACGGTGCGCGAGGATTATTCGCCGGGCGGCACGGCATGGGAATATTTTCCGCACGATCACGCCCGCAGCCGCGCGTATCGCTGGGGCGAAGACGGCCTCGCGGGAATCAGCGACGACCACAGCCGTCTCTGTCTTTCGCTCGCGTTGTGGAATGGCAAGGACCCGATTTTGAAAGAGCGCCTGTTCGGTCTCACGAACAGCGAGGGCAATCACGGCGAGGATGTGAAGGAAATTTATTATTACCTCGATGCCACGCCGACGCATTCCTACCTGAAGATGCTTTATAAATATCCGCAGCGGGAATTTCCTTACGACCAGTTGGTGGAGGAAAACGATCGGCGTAAAACCGACACCTGCCAACCGGAGTTTGAATTGCTCGACACGGGAATTTTCGATGACGACCGCTACTTTGATGTGTTCGTGGAATACGCAAAGGCGGGCGTGGAAGATATTTTGATGCGCGTCACGGTTCACAATCGCGGGCCGGAGGAAGCGACGATCCATCTGTTGCCGCAACTGTGGTTTCGCAATACGTGGTCGTGGAATGATTCAGCCAAACCGAGTTTGCGCGCGAACAAAGATGGCAGCATCACCGCGCAACACACGAAGCTCGGAGAATTTCGGCTGCATTTTGATCGGAGAGACGAGTTACACGAGTCTCAAACTGAAAATGATAAGTCGGGGACTCGCAGCGCTCATCCCTCCGAACTGCTCTTCTGTGATAACGAAACCAACGTCCGCCGTTTGCACGGTCAAAACGATGCGCAAGGTTTTTTCAAAGATGCGTTCCACGAATATGTCGTGAACGGAAATAAAGCCGCGGTGAATCCAAAACAGACCGGAACGAAAGTGGCGGCGCATTACGTCATCACGGTTCCGGCGCAAAGCTCGCGTGAGATTCGTCTTAGGTTGACTCAGGAGCGCGGGCTTCAGTCCGCTTCATCATCCGAACTCGACGGACGCTCTGGAAAAAAACCAACGACCTCCGACAAATCACGCCGAAGCGGACTAAAGTCCGCGCTCCCGGCATTTGCCGACTTCGACACGCTCTTTACTCAATCCCGCCGTGAAGCCGACGAATTCTATGATCACTTGCAGAAAGGCATTTTCGACGACGATGCTCGCAATGTGCAGCGCCAGGCGTTTGCGGGAATGATCTGGTCGAAGCAGTTTTTTTATTACGACATTCCCGAATGGCTCAAAGGCGATCCGACCTGCCATCCTCCGCCGCCCGAACGCAAGCACGGGCGCAACTCCGATTGGCAGCATATCAATAACGCCGACATTATTTCGATGCCGGACAAGTGGGAATATCCATGGTATGCGGCGTGGGACCTCGCGTTCCATTGCGTTCCGATCGCGATGGTGGACGCTGAATTCGCGAAATCGCAACTCATTCTCCTCACGCGCGAATGGTACATGCACCCGAACGGCCAGTTGCCCGCATACGAATGGGCATTCGGCGACGTGAACCCGCCGGTTCACGCGTGGGCGACGTGGCGCGTGTTTCAGATGGACCGCAAGCAACGTCGCGAAACCAATTCGCACGACAAAGGCGACCTTGCTTTTCTCGAGCGCGTGTTTCACAAACTCATGTTGAACTTCACCTGGTGGGTGAATCGCAAAGACGCGCAGGGGCGAAATATTTTTCAAGGCGGCTTCCTCGGGCTTGACAACATCGGCGTGTTCGACCGCAGCGCGCCGTTGCCGACGGGTGGTTACATCAATCAGGCCGATGGCACGAGTTGGATGGCGATGTATTCGGTGAACCTGATGCGCATCGCGCTCGAACTCGCGCGGCACAACAAAGTTTACGAAGACATCGCCACGAAATTTTTCGAGCACTTCCTCAGCATTGCCGCCGCGATTAACAGTGAGGAAGACGGCATGGGTTTGTGGGACAGTGAAGACGAATTTTATTACGACCAACTGC
>JBEEGR010000194.1:0-3014 GCA_041166985.1 Verrucomicrobiota bacterium
CTGACAACGACAAGCATTCAAGAAACGCTGGCGGCTGGTTATGGGCGCGGAAAGGGAGTCGGTCTGGGATTCGTGTGAACCCTCTTTTTTATGAAGCAAGGTGGTGCTCATCAATTTGTAAGAACAATGTTCGTCTTTTGTTGTCGCAGTCGAGGTCAGAATAAACCAGCCCGGCGGGAAGACTGCACACTTTTTGCGCTTTGTTCCACATTTTTTGGTTAGTCCACCACCGTCAAACCCATCCGCGCAACTCCGATTGCAGGCGTTCAACCGGCAAACCGACGACATTGGTGTAGGAACCGGAAATTTTTTCGACGATCCAATCGCCCTCTTCCTGAATCGCGTAAGCGCCGGCTTTGTCGAGCGGATTCACCTTGTTCAGGTAACGGCGGATCTTCACCCCGTCGAGCGGGCGAAACGTTACTTCGGTGGTTTCGGTAAAAATGCTTTGACGATGATTGCGCAAATTGATCAGGCAGATAGCCGTGACCACTTCATGTGTGCGGCCCTGGAGTTGTTCGAGCATTTGATACGCAGCCTCCAGTGACGCCGGTTTGCCGAAAAGATTCGTATCCAGATAAACCAGCGTGTCCGCGCCCAGCACGACGGCATCGGGAAATTTTTTGGCGACCGCGCGGGCTTTGCGATAGGCGTTGATCTGGGAAACTTCGCGCGCGGTCAATTCGTCATTATGAATTTCCGGCGCATCACTCGGCACCACGCGAAACTGCACTCCCAGCTCGCGCAACAGTTCCGAACGGCGCGGCGAAGCAGAAGCGAGAATGAGCGGTGAATTCATGGAATCCCAATCGTTGGAAACGGACCGAGCACTCATGCAGGGAACTTAGAGTGTTTTGCGCATTTTAGCAAATGTCGGTCTCCCTTCTTGCCATGGCGATAGACCTTCCTTAATCTCGCCGCCACAGCCCTATGAATAAATCAAACCGCATTAAACTCTCGGTTATGATGTTCCTCCAATTCTTTATTTGGGGAGCCTGGTATGTCACCGCCCCCAATTACCTGGGAACTATTGGATTCAAAGCGGAGGACTTCGGCTGGACTTACTCCGTCGGTCCCATCGCCGGGATGATCACTCCGTTTTTTGTGGGCATGGTTGCCGATCGTTTTTTTCCGGCACAACGCGTGCTGGGCGTCATGCACCTGCTGGGAGCGGCGTTGATGGTTTGGGCAACCACACTGATGAAAGCCAGTTCACCTTCGCCTTCCGCGATCAATTTTGCTTTTTTCGGTTACATGCTTACGTACTTCCCGACGCTGGCGCTGACCAACACCATTGCCATGAGAAACATGGCGAACGCGGAAAAAGATTTCCCGCTGATCCGCGTCTTCGGAACGATTGGTTGGATTGTCGCGGGACTTATGCTGACGGCGGCGACCTGGGACACTAAAATCAATATGTTTTACCTGACGGCGGGTGCATCACTGACGCTCGGATTGATCAGCTTCGCGCTGCCGCACACGCCGCCGACCCAGGAAGGCAAAGTTTCCGCTCGCCAGATTTTGGGTCTCGATGCGCTGGTCATGCTGAAAAACCGGTCGTATCTCATCTTCCTCGTTTCTTCCGTGTTGATCTGTATTCCGCTCGCATTTTATTACCAGATCACCAGCCGCATTGTGGAGATGACCGGGCTGCCCATCGCGCGGACGATGTCTTACGGCCAGATGTCGGAAATCTTTTTCATGATTGTGATGCCCCTCTTCTTCGTGCGACTGGGCGTCAAATGGATGCTCGCGGTGGGAATGTTGGCCTGGGTCACGCGTTATGCGTTGTTCGCTTTTGGCGCACCGCATCAGGTTGCCTGGATGATCATCGGCGGCATTGTGCTTCACGGAATTTGTTACGATTTCTTTTTTGTCACCGGACAAATCTACACCGATCAGGCGGCGCCAAAACAAATTCGCGCGCAGGCGCAGGGGCTGCTGGTTCTCTTCACGCTGGGACTTGGCATGTTCATCGGCGCGCAGGTTGCCGCAAGAGTTGAAGCCCGGCACACCACGCCGGAATCCAAGGCGTTCGCGGCCCAGGTTGTTGAGAAAGGACAAGAGATCGAACAGGTTTCCAAACAACTCAACGCCGCCAGCGAAACTGAAAAACCCGCATTGCAGGAAACCATCAAAAACCTGGAAGCCGAAAAGTCAGCATTGCGCAAATCCGAATTGCAGACGATTGAATGGAATCCACTCTGGGGCAAGCCGGCGATGTTTGCCGGGGCGATCCTCGTTTTGTTTGTGGCGTTGTTCCGTCAGCCGAAGAGAATTCAGCCAACCAACATTTGATCAACCCACAGAAAACCCATGAAAACACATTTCACTCGCCGCACCTTCCTCAAACAAACTGCTTTGGCGGCCGGCGCTCTCAGCCTCGCGCCGCACTCCTTCGCGCAGGCCACGGGCACCGCCGCACCTTCAACGGCGCTGTTCAAGATCTCGCTCGCCGAATGGTCGCTGCACCGGGCGTTGCAGGGCGGCAAATTGGATCACTTGGATTTTCCGAAAACGGCAAAGCAGGATTATGAAATCTCAGCGATCGAATTGGTGAATCAGTTTTTCAAGGACAAAGCCCTCGACAAAAAATATCTCGCCGATTTCAAAAAACGCGCGGACGACTTGAATGTGAAAATCCTGCTCATCATGTGCGATGGTGAAGGCGCGCTCGGCGATGCTGATGAGGCGAAGCGAAAAATCGCGGTCGGAAATCATTACAAGTGGGCGGAAGCCGCAAAATTCTTCGGCTGCCATTCCATCCGCGTGAACGCGCAATCGAGCGGCACGTTCGAGGAACAACAGGAACGCGCGGCAGATGGTTTGCATCGCTTAAGTGAATTTGGCGGGAAACTTGGTTTGAATGTCATTGTGGAAAACCACGGCGGGCTTTCATCGCACGGCGACTGGCTGGCTGGCGTCATCAGAAAAGTGGGTTTGCCCAATTGCGGCACGCTGCCGGACCTTGGCAATTTTTACGAATACGATCGTTATCAGGGCGTCACGGACAT
>JBEEGR010000195.1:0-4486 GCA_041166985.1 Verrucomicrobiota bacterium
GTTTCTGATTGATGTTGGTCGGAATCAGCCAGTCACCCAATGCGCCGGGCTTGTCCAGTTGCGACAGCAGTGTGGTGAGATTACTGACCGCCGGCCGCACTTCGGTCGCAACGACATTCAAGTTGGAAGTCAGGTTCGCGCTGTTCGATAAAACGGTGTTGAGTTGATTGGTCAGATTCAAAATATTCGGTAACGCCACTTCAACCTGGCTGACCAGCTTTTCCAACCGCTCTGTCACGGCGGGCGATTCCAACGGATCGAGGAAGTAAATGTTTTCGCGAAACTGGTTGGTATAGTAAGTCGCGGGATTGGACTTCGCTTCAGTATTGAGCAACGCCATCGCTTCGCTTTCGGATTTACCCTGCGTTTGGAATTCTTTGATTTTGGATTTAATGAATTTGTCGTTCTTGAGGATGCCGAGTAATTCTTTGTTGGTGGATTGAAGCACGGTGGGCACGCCTTCCGCGCCTTTGGTCACTTCGAGATAACGTTTCCCGAGAAAATCGCTGGCATTCACTTTCACCTTGGAATCGCTCCAGATGTAACCCTGATAATTGTATTGATTCACTTTAACGCGAAACTGGATCGTAATGTTGTAATAAGCATAGGGATCGTTGGGAATGATTTCAGTAATCTCCCCAATCTCGGAACCCATTAACTTCACGGGATCACCAAGCTTCAATCCCTCGACGGTACTGATGCAGGTTTGATAGGTGATTTTTTTCAGGAACCAGCCTTTGCGCTCGGCAATGTTGTAAAGGTAATAGCCAAAACCAATGAACAACAGCACCGTCGCGAGAATGACGAACCAGCCCACGGCGCGTTCCATCCGGCTCAGGCGCGTGCGAAGTTGCGGTGTTAAATCCTGTAAAGGCATATCGTTCGTGTCAGGTGCGGAGTGTCAGGTGTCAGGTTAACCTCGTCAATCACCGGGCGCGTTGGTGAACAGTTCATGCACGAGTTCGTTATCGGCTGCCTGGACTTCATCCCAACTGCCGAGCACCACGAGCCGTTTGTTTTTCAACACGGCAAATTGTTTTGCGTGGCCGCGCCATAAATGCAAATCACTCGTCGTCACCACAAGGGTAACTGGCTTGCCATTTGTCCATTCGTGGCCTTTGGACAGTTGCTCCAGAAAATTGAGCCACCAGCCGCGATGTCGCAAATCCAAACCGCCGAGCGGATTGTCGAGCAGCAGGACTTCCGGCCGCAACATCAGCGCGCGCGCGAGGCCGACGCGCTTTTGCCAGTTGCGCGCGATTGCGCCGGGCGTGCTGTCGGCCCACGGCGCAAGCTCGGTCAGGTCAAGCAGACGTTGCACTTCGTCGTCGGCTTCGGCTTTCGTCAAGTTACGATGATAACGCAACGGCAGCGCGATATTTTCCGCAACGGTGAGATGATTGAGAAGCTGGCCGCCATCGAAAACAAACCCGAGTCGCAAACGCTCGCGCATGCGATGCTCCTCAAAAATCGGCATCTCTTCGCCGAAAAAATGATACGAGCCGCTTACCGGCCCGACGAGTCCGCCCGCGAGCGAAAGAAAATCAGTTTTGCCGGAACCCTGCAAACCGCCGATGACCCAGAAATCGCCGGGCGCGACCCTCCAGTTGACTTCGTCAGCAATAATTGTGTTCAAGTCACGCATCGCGCCGATGGCGACCCCGCGCATTTCGAGAGCGGGAGCAGTTGAAGTTGTCGGCGCAGCGTTCATCAGAAGGTGAGATAAATAATGATGAACAGCGCATCCAACATCACGCAGGCGATGACGCTTTGTGCCACGGCGCGAACGGTGGCGGAAGAAACTTCTTCCAATCGCAACGGTTGAGCCAGTCCGTGATAGCAGGTCACGATGGAAATAATGAAACCGAACAAAAATGTTTTGAGGCCGAGCAGCGCGAAGTCGAGCACGTTCAAAGCGCCGGCAAGCTGGCTGAAATAATCGCCGGGTCGCAATGGCACGTCCTGCAAAAATACCCAGATGTAACCGCTGACGAGCGAACCGAGAATCAGATAAATCGTCAGCGAAAAAATTCCCACGGCCATACCGATGACACGCGGCATTACCAGATAATGCACGGGATCAATCCCCAGCGCTTCGAGCGCCTCGACTTCACCCATCGCGCGTGCGGTGCCGAGTTCAATGACATTCGCCGTGCCCACGCGCGCCAGCACCAGCAATGCGGCAATCAACGGCCCGAGTTCGCGCACGACCGAGATGACCATTATTGTGCCGAAATAATCCATCAATGCCGGAAAGCGGCTCAGCCACGAAACGGTTTGCCCAATGACCACCAATCCCAATGCGACCGCGAGAAACAAAAACATCGGCAACAAACGCAGACCCGCGCGTGAAATCTCGTGAAACATGACGGGACGAACGACATGTCGCGCAACGCGAAATTTTGTGATGAGCACGCCGAGTGTTATTAGCGCAAACGCGCCGAGACCTTGAATGGTCAGGAGGAAACGGAATATTTTTCGCCCGAAATAATTCGCATAGGAACGCGGCAGTGGCATGCGTAAAAGGAAACGCACCTGCGGCGAATCAAATGTGCTGGCATTTCCTTTTTGCACGCCGCAAACGTAGTTTCTGTGCGCGCGGGGGTCAAAGGGGATTTTCGGACAGAGGAAACTGCGGCTGGGAAGCCGCAGTCACCGGCAGTCAGGATGACTGACTTTACCGGTAGCGGCACGCGTTCCGCGTGACGGTCACTGCAGCATCCTTGCCGTGAGTCGGAATATCCTGTGAATAGTTTTCTTTTGCTTCCAAGTTCACGTCGCGGATAAAGTGTCGCGGTGAAATCAGGTTTCCGCCGTTCATGAAAAACATCGTCTATTTCGATCTCGAAACGCAGAAGTCGGCCGATGACGTCGGCGGCTGGGACAAGATCAGCGCGATGGGCATGAGCATTGGCGTGACCTATAGCACGGCGCGCGGCGACTACAAAATTTACGGCGAGAAACAAGTGGACGACCTGGTGAAGGAACTTCAACGCGCAGACCTCGTCGTTGGCTTCAACAATCTGCGTTTCGATTACGAAGTGCTCCATGGCTACACGGCGTTTGACCTGCGCCAGCTTCCGACGCTCGACATGCTGGTGGAGTTGCAGAATACGCTACAGCATCGTCTCTCGCTTGATTCCATTGCGACCGCAACGTTCGGTGTGGAAAAAACGGCGGAAGGTTTGCAGGCGATCGAATGGTTTCGGCAGGGCAAGATGATGGATATTGCCGAGTATTGCTGCTACGACGTGAAATTGACGAAGCTCGTCCACGAATTCGGCGCCAGCCACAAACAGCTTCATTACCACAACCGCTTTGGAAAAAAGCTGACGGTGCCGATCGCGTGGTAGAACATCACACCACCCGCATCTGCACCGCATCCACGATCTGGTCGCCGACCAGAATTGAGCCGATGATGACGATGGTGTTGCCTTTATGCAGACGGCCTTGATCGGTCAAAGTTTTCAATGCGTTCGTGATGGTATTCTCCGGGTTGATCATGTCGAACGGAATGACAAACGGCGTCACACCCCAGCTCAACGTCAGAGGTCCGGCTACCGAATCGGACGCGCATAACGCGAAGACGGGCGAGTAACGCGGGCGCAACCAGCCAGTGTGGCGCGCCATGTGGCCGTGACGGGTGAAAACCAGAATTGCTTCCGCCTTAAGTTCGTTGGCCATCAACACGGCGCTTTTGACAATTTTCTGGCGAATCGTCATGACTTCGGCGTGTTCAAAAAAGTTCGCGCCGCCGCTCCGTTCAATGCGCTTGGCGATGCGGTCAAATACTTCAATGCAACGCAACGGATGTTTTCCCACCGTGGTTTCTCCGCTCAACATGATTCCGTCGGCCTGCTCGAACACAGCATTTGCGACGTCGGTGACTTCCGCGCGCGTCGGCATCGGTGATTCGATCATGCTTTCGAGCATGTGCGTGGCCACAATGACGGGCTTGCCCAGGCGCAGGCAGGTTTTGACGATGCGTCGTTGAACGATGGGCAGTTCCTCGTAAGGAATTTCAATGCCGAGATCGCCGCGCGCCACCATGATGCCGTCGGCGACCTGGACGATTTCTTCGAGATTCGCAATCGCTTGTTGGTCTTCGATTTTGGCGATAACAAATGGCTGCGGCCCGTTCTCACTGAAATATTCCTTCAACTGCAACAGGTCGCGCGCTTCGCGAACGAAGGAGAGCGCGATAAAATCCACACCGAGTTCGAGGCCGAGTTTGACGTCCGCAATATCCTTGGCGGTCAGCGCGGGGAGGCTGACTTTGACGCCGGGAAGATTAATGTGTCGCCGGCTGCCGAGCTTGCCTTCGGTGAGAACTTCGCATTCAACTTTGTTGCCCGACTTGGCGAGCACTTTCATTTCGATAGCGCCATTATCAAACAGCACGACGTCGCCGACGTTGATGTCATTGACGAAATTGGCGTAGTTGACATCCACGGAGCGTTCTTCCTCGCTTTTTTCACCGCGAACG
>JBEEGR010000196.1:0-3334 GCA_041166985.1 Verrucomicrobiota bacterium
CTGCGAATCGCCGACGCGGTAGATGGCGCGGTAGGTCCACTTGGCCGGCGAAATAAATCAGCCCGAGGCTTTGCCGGAATGCCGAATGTCCTGCGCTTCGCAAAGGTAAACGACTTCTTCGGCGACGTTCTTGGCGTGATCGGCGATGCGTTCCAGGCTTTTCGTCACGACGAGCAGATGGAGGCAGCGTTTGATAGCGTCGGGATTGGCCATCATATATTCCGTGAGCACACCGCTGATTTGTTTGTTGAGCGCGTTCACATCCTTGTCGCGCGGAATGATGGCGCGCGCGGCGACGGAGTTGCGATTTACAAACGAATCCAACGCGGCTTTCAACATCTCCAGAGCGAGGCCGGCCATGTGCGGCAGGTCCACGGTCACTTTGACCGGCGGTTCCTGGCTCAGGTCGCGGGCGCGCTTGGCGATTTTCGCGGCTTCATCGCCGACCCGTTCAAGGTTCTGGGAAATTTTCATGGCGACCGTCACGAACCGCAGGTCACTCGCCAGCGGCGCTTTGGCGAGAATGTGAATGGCCATTTCGTCCACCTCGACTTCGAACCGATCCAGCACGCTGTCATTTTCTTTTACGTGCAGGGCGAGGTCGTAGTCGCGTTCGACGAGCGCACGGATGGCTTCGTTCACGGCGGCTTCCGCGTGGCTGGCCATGGTGAGCAGTTTTTGTTTCAACTCACCGAGTTCGTTATCGAAGTGGTGTTCCATAAAATTCCGTTAACATTGTTAAACCGTTAAATCGTTGCATCGTCAAGCCGCCTCGTTCATCCGGTGTAACGCTTCATCAGCCAAACCGGCCTGTCACGTAATCTTCGGTGCGTTTTTCTTTCGGGCTGGTGAAAATTTTTCCGGTCGGGCCAAACTCAACCAGTTCGCCGATATAGAAAAATGCCGTGTGATCCGATACCCGCGCCGCCTGTTGCATGTTGTGCGTGACGATCACGATGGTGAATTCCCGCTTCAGTTCGAGAATCAAATCCTCAATGCGCGCCGTGGCAATCGGGTCGAGCGCTGACGCCGGTTCGTCCATCAAAATAATTTCCGGCTGAATCGCTATCGCGCGCGCAATGCACAGGCGTTGCTGTTGTCCGCCGGACAAACCGAGGCCGCTGGTCTGCAAACGGTCTTTGACTTCGTCCCACAACGCCGCCTGGCGTAGACTTTTTTCCACAACGCCGTCCAGTTCAGATTTATTGCTGATGCCTTGGAGACGCAGGCCGTAGGAAACGTTGTCGAAAATGGATTTCGGGAAGGGATTCGATTTCTGGAACACCATGCCGACGCGTTTGCGCAATTCAATTGCGTCCACGTCTTTGCTATTGATGTCCTGCCCGGCGATTTTCACGGCGCCTTCGATGCGGACGTTATCAATCAGATCGTTCATCCGGTTGAAACAACGGAGCAAAGTGGATTTGCCGCACCCCGACGGCCCGATGAACGCCGTGACAACCTTCTCGCTGATGTTCATCGAAATGTTTTTCAACGCCTTGTTCGCGCCATAATAAAGCGACAGATCCTGCACTTCGATGAGCGTAGGAGTTTTCCCGGCGGATGCCGGAGCCATCGGCGCGGAAATTTTGGGAATGGAAGTTTCAGCCATGTAAATCCTCGTCAATGAAAGCCGTGACCATCAAATTACCAAAGACAATCTCATTAACACCTGGCTTTAGCCGGGTGTTCCCATCAACCGCACGACAAAAAACCGTTTCAACGGTTTTGGCCACCACCACGCAAAACCGTTGAAACGGTTTCGCGCGAGCCAAGTTCTCCATCACCCGGCTAAAGCCGGGTGTTAATGAGAGAACTGAAATAGAATCCAACGATTTCATTATTATTGGAGCATTCTCATTTTTTTGCGCATGTGCGCGCGGACAAAAATAGCGACGATGTTCAGCGTGAACGTCAGCACCAGCAAAACGAAAACGGTGGCGTAAAGCAACGGCCGCGTCTTGTCCACGTCGGGCGATTGCGTGGACAAAATGAAAACGTGATAGCCGAGATCCATGAATTGATCGTGCAGCGTTTTGGGCAAATCAGCCATGTAATAAGCCGCGCCGGTAAATAAAATCGGCGCGACTTCGCCCGCCGCGCGGCTGATGGCGAGAATGACGCCGGTCATGATGCCGGGCATCGCCTGCGGCAAAACAATTTTCAAAATCGTTTCCAGCTTCGTCGCGCCCAACGCGAGACTGGCTTCGCGCAAACCCTGCGGAATGGCGCGCAACGCCTCTTCAGTGGCAACAATGACGACCGGCAGCGTCATCACGGCGAGTGTTGCCGACGCCCAGAGCAGTCCCGGCTTGCCCCAGATCGTCACGGCCTGGCTGCCGTGCAGCGCGGCGTCCATGCCGTGACCAATGAACTGCACGAAAAATCCCGCACCAAACAAACCGAAGACGATGGACGGCACGCCCGCTAGATTGTTCACCGCGCTGCGAATGATGCGGGTAAACGGGGAATGCGCGCGCGCATACTCAGTCAGGTAAATCGCCGTCAGCACGCCCGCCGGCAAAACCAGGATCGTCATGATGATGACGCGCGAGGCAGTGCCGAAAATCATCGGCAGAATTCCCGCTTTGTTCACGTCGAACATGTCGGTCGCCGTGCCGGTTGAAATCAATCGCCAGGAGACATGTGGGATTCCTTCAATGATGACGTTGCCGAGAATGATTGCGAGAATCGCAATGATGAGCAATGTGGCCAAGCCGGTAACGCCTTTGCCCAAAAAAGAAAACCAATCGAAATGTTCCGCACGAAAGGGACGTACGGGTTGAACATCTGAAATTGCCGGAGCTTCGGTGTTCATGCGCGTTTGCCCTCCATTTTTCCTTTGAGCCGGTGCATGACGAGGTCGGCGGTGAGATTCGTCACAAACGTGACGGCGAACAGGAGCACGCCAATTAAAAACAAAATGCGATAATGCGGGCTGCCGGAAACCACTTCGCCCAATTCCGCCGCGATGGTCGCGGTAATCGTCCGCGCGGAATCCAAAATATTTCCCGACATGATGCTCGCGTTGCCGCTGGCCATGAGCACGATCATCGTCTCACCAATCGCGCGGCCAAAGCCGAGCGCAACGGCGGCGAAAATTCCCGGCATCGCCGCCGGCATCACGACTTGCCATGTCGCCCGCCATTGCGACGCGCCGAGCGCGAGCGCGGCCTGCACATAACTGCGCGGAACGCTGGTCAGCGCATCTTCGGCGATTGAGAACACAACGGGAATCACTGAGCAACCCAACGCCAGACCGGCGACGAAGGCATTGAGGCGCGATTGATAACCGAAAACCTGTTGTAAAACAGTGGCCATGACGATCAGGCCG
>JBEEGR010000197.1:0-3103 GCA_041166985.1 Verrucomicrobiota bacterium
GAAACATCCAACATCCAACATCCAACATCCAACATCGAATGATCAGCAATATCCGATGATCTGGTCTGGGTTCGATGCTTTTCAAAAAATGGAGATCCGTTGATGCAAGCCTATCTCACGCTCACACGCCGCGAACTGGCCGGATACTTTTTTTCGATTACGGGCTATGTCATCATGGCGGCGGTGGCGCTGCTGATTGGATTGAGTTTTGCGATCCTGATCAAAGGGTTGTTGAACACTCCGTTCTCCATGCCGATCACGGAGCTTTTCTATAACAGTTATCTGTTCTGGTTCATTCTGTTGCTGGCCACGCCGATTATCACGATGCGATTGTTCGCGCTGGAGAAATTTTCCGGCACGTTTGAAACGTTGATGACAACGCCGGTCAGCGACGCGCAGGTGGTGGCGGCGAAATTCACGGCGGCGCTGGTTTTTTACATGGTGATGTGGCTGCCGTTGCTGGCGTGCATTTTATTTTTGCAGCATTACACGCTGGAAGCCGCCGCGCTGGACGCCGGCGCGGTGGGCAGCACATTTCTGGGAATCTTTCTGCTGGGTTGTTTGTTTATTTCCCTGGGCTGTTTCGCGTCCTCGCTTTCGCGCAGTCAAATGACTGCGGCGATGATTGCGCTGGCGTTGAGTGTCGGTTTGTTTCTCATCAGTTTTCTGGCGGAACAACTTCCGGCTGCCGATTGGAAATCGCAGGCGCTGGCCATGTTTAATTTGCAGGATCAAATGCACGATTTCGCGCACGGAATGGTGGACACCCGCTCGGTCGTGCTCTGCCTGAGCGTGGCGTTCTTTTTTCTATTCCTCACCTTGCGGGTCATCGAAAGCCGCCGCTGGAAATAACATGGCGAAAGATTCCCACCAACCCAGTTTCTCCCGCGGCCGCAAATTTGCGATCGGCGTGAACGTCGTGCTCGCCGCCGCCGTGGTGCTCGCCGTGCTGGTCATGGTGAATTATCTGAGCAGCCGTTATTACAAGCGCGTGCATTTGAGCACGAACACCGGCATCCAACTCTGGCCGCGCACCGTCAGCGTGCTGCATTCGCTCACCAACCGCATTCAGGTCACGCTCTATTACGATCGCGAAGACGCGCTGTACAGCACCGTTTCCAGTTTGTTGAAAGAGTATCAGGCGGTTAATTCAAAGCTTACGGTTCAGAACGTGGATTACCTGCGCGATGCCGGCGCGGCGCAGATTGCCAAAACCAAATATAAACTCACCGCGCCCACGGAAAAAAACCTCGTGATTTTTGATTGCGACGGACACATCAAAGTCATCGAAGGCGATACGCTGGCAAAATATGTGATGGAGCAGGTGCCGAATCCGAATGAACGAGAGTTCCGCCGCAAGCCGACTGAATTTCTCGGACAGGAAGCGTTCACCGGCGCGTTGCTCGCTGTCAGCAATCCCAAGCCATTGAAAGCCTATTTCCTTCAAGGCCACGACGAACGGGCGCTCGACGACGGCTCGGACATGGGTTTCATGAAGTTTAAAAGCATTCTCCAGCAGAATTACATTCAAGTGGAGCCGCTGACCTTGCTCGGCACCAATCCCGTTCCCTTCGATTGCAACCTGCTGATTATCGCCGGCCCGCGGGATGCGCTGGCGGATTCGGAACTCGAGAAGGTCGGGCAATATCTGCGCGAGGGCGGACGGCTGTTTGCCTTGTTCAACGTGGTTTCGCAGAACAAAAAAATTGGCTTGGAAAAAATTCTCGCCGAGTGGGGTGTCAATGTCACCGACAGCATTGTGAAAGACCCGGACAATACCACGACGGAAAGTCTCTCGGATCTCATCGTCAGCAATTTCTCAAAACATCCAGTCGTGAACCCGCTCACGCTGCGCCAGATTCAACTGTTGCTGCCGCGCGTCATTAGTAAGACCGCACTCCCGCAAACTTCCGACGCGCCGCAGGTGGAGGAAATCGCTTTCTCCGGGCCGCGCGCCGTGGCCAGTGGTTCGGTCGCGCAGACGCCGCCTTTTCCGCTCATGGTCGCCGTGCAGAAAAATTCCGTCAAAGGCGTCGTCACCGAACGCGGTTCGACGCGCATTCTGGTGGTGGGCGATTCGTTGTTTCTCGGCAATCGCCAGATTGAGTCTGGAGCCAATCGCGATTTTCTGAGCTTCTGCGCGAACTGGCTGTTGGATCGCGGCGCGCTGTTGCAGGAAACCGGCCCGCGCGCGATCACCGAATATCATCTGGTCATGCCCAAAAGCCAGCGGCAGATGGTGGAATGGATTTTAATGGCCGGGTTGCCGGGTGTAGTGCTCCTGTTCGGCGGACTGGTCTGGCTGCGCCGAAGAAAATGAAAATGAAACCGCCACGCGGCACTTCGCAGTTGACGCAACTTTTTAAATGAACCCGAAGAACACCTCGCTCTGGATCGTTCTGGCCGCGGGATTGTTCGCGTTCATTTTTTTTTATGAACGCCATCTCCAGCCCACGGTGGACGCGCATCGGGTGCCGACGTTCAAAGCCGCCGCAGTGAACAGCGTCCAGGTTCGCATGAGCGGCCAGCGCGAGACACGGGCGGAACTGACCAACAGCGGCTGGCGATTGACTCAGCCCGTTCGTTATCCCGCGCAGGCGGCCAAAGTGGAAGCGCTGCTCAAGGCGCTCGAACAACTCACCTTTGCCACTTATATTCCCGAACAGGAATTGCGGAAAAACCCGAAGGCTGAGGAGGAGTTCGGCGTGGAACCGGCGCAGACCTCGCTCGTTTTTGAAGAGCAAAATTATCGCCGCCAGATTCATGTCGGGCATCACACGCCGCCGGGCGACCAGGTTTATCTTCAGATCGTGGGCCTCGGCGGGATTTACGTGGTGGATGCGGAATGGCTCAAGCTGCTGCCGATTTCACCCAATGACTGGCGCGACAACTCGTTATTGGACCTCGCGCATTTGAATTTTAACCACCTCTTTGTCACCAACGCCGGCAACGTGCTCGAACTTCAGCGCGATCCAACCAACAAACTCTGGCGAATGGTCATGCCCATCAAAGCGCGCGCGGACCAGGACAAAGTGGAAGCCGCGTTGCAACAGCTTCAAAATCTTCAGGTCCAGCAATTCGTTTCCGATGATGCCGGCGAACT
>JBEEGR010000198.1:0-3123 GCA_041166985.1 Verrucomicrobiota bacterium
CTGTTCCAACATTCGGCAAAAAACCGGCGACGCGTGGGTTCCGCTGACAAAAGGCCGGATCGCCCTGCAATTGGAAGGAGCGGAAATTTCCTTTCGCAACCTTCAGATTTTGGAATTGAAGAATTGAAACCGGCGACAAAATTTCGCATCGCATTGGTCACGGCGCCGGATTTGAAAACTGCGCGTCGGCTGGCTCAATCCGCGTTAAAGGCGCGCCTGATCGCCTGCGCCAACATAGTTCCGGGAGTTGAATCGCATTATTGGTGGCAGGGCAAAATCGAGCGCAGCGCCGAAACTCTTCTGATTCTGAAAACGACCCAGGCGCGTTTGCTGAAGCTGGAAAAACTCATTCTGGCCGAGCATCCGTACGACACACCGGAATTCATCGTGCTCACGTTGAGCAGTGGCAATCGCTGTTATCTGCAATGGTTGCAGGCAAGTTGCGCGGCGCGGGATTGATTTGAAAAAAGTTGCGCGCAAAACGGTTTTCCGGTTGAACAACTTTTCTTCCGGCTTACATTCAACCTGTGAACGTGTGGGATTTGATGCCCGTTCTGTTGTTGATGTTGCTGGGAACTTCCATTGCGACCGGGACGGGAATCATTCTGTTGGTTCTTCATTGGAGAGCGAAACATTCCGCCGAACAAACTCTCGCCGTGCGCGCTTCGTCGTTACTGTTGGAGGCGGCGCCGGCACAGACGTCATTCCTGCCACGACCGACTTCCTGGCTGGCCATCCGCAGCCGCAACGTAACCGCCGTGCAGGAAGCTCTTGGACTGCACAATCCTCAACCGTGTTCATGGGCGGAAGGTTTGTCGGAGAATCGAAAACTATTTATCGCCCCGCCGGTCAACGGCTGGATTCTGATCCTCGGCTCGGGCCTGCCCGATCCCGACGAAGATGTGGATTCCTGTTTTCATTTCCTCCTGAACCTCACCCGCAAACTCGGGCACGTGCAGTTTTTCAGCGCGAACCGCGTGCTGGGTCATCATGCCTGGGTTCGCGCTGAAGGCGGCCACATCGCGCGAGCGTACGCGTGGGCGGGAAAAACCTTGTGGAACCAGGGCACCCCAACACGGGCTGAACGTGACCTGGGTTTACACTGTTTCCAATACTTCGAAACTCCCGATGAACCGATGTTTAACGGTGCGGAAGCCAGCTTCATCAACTCAGAAAAAGTTCCGCTGCTGGCGGCGCGCTGGAGTTTGGATCCCACAGCCATTGACGATCGTTTCCTGGAACACGCGTTTGGCATCGCCGGCGAATTGTAATCATTGCCCTGAAACGCTGCGTCTCGTTGTTGACACCCGCAAAATTCTCTGGGAACACTTGAGCAATCGAAAGGATTCCTATGCCGCTCGAACTCGAACTTCAAAAATTCCCGAAGAAAATCCTGCTCAAGGACAAGTCTCAATGCACGTTGCGCCCGCTGCGCAACGAGGACGAAAAACAATTTCACGAATATTTCCTGGGCGTGCCTGAACAGGAACGGATGTTCATCAAGCATCGCGTGACGGAACCGGCGGTGATTCGCGACTGGTGTCGAAACATTGATCTCGGCCGCAACTTTCCCCTGCTCGCCATTAACGATGGCAAAATTCTGGGCGTCGTCACGCTCCACCAACAACTCGGCGGCTGGAAACGTCACATTGGCCGCGTCAGCGTGCTGGTGTTGCCGCAATATCGCGGTCGCGGTCTCGCGCGGGCCATGGTCACGGAAATCGTCGAACTCGCGCGCAGCCTCGGTCTGGAACGCGTCGAAGCGGAATTCATCGGCGAACAGGAAGCGGCCATCAAAATGTTTGCTCTGCTCGGCTTCAGCAACCTGCTGCGGCTCGAAGATTACGTGAAAGACATGCAGGCCGTGTCGCATGATTACATTCTCATGGGTCTGAATCTGAAAGTGGATGAGGAATACGCGGGCGTGGGCGGCTGATAATTTACGATATGCGATTTATGATTTACGAGCCACCGAGTTGAAATAACGTCGCGTATATCGCCAATCGTAAATGCAACCTGAAGTTTGCCCCAACTGCGGCGCGGACGTCCCGCCGAATGCGAAAGCCTGCCCCGAGTGCGGCTCGGACGAGGAAACAGGCTGGTCGGAAGAAGCGCACGTCGGCGGACTGGATTTGCCGGATGAAAATTTTGATTATAGCGAATTCGTTGAGCGCGAGTTCGGCAAAAAGAAACCGATTCCGCGCGGCATTCATTGGTTCTGGTGGCTGGTCGCCGTGCTTGTGTTGATTGGAATCGTTTTGATTGTGGCGCGATGAGTTCCCGATTCACTGCCTTTAATCTTGATGGCACCCGGGCTTTCCTTTAGACGTTGCCGACATACTTCCCATGACAACCGCCGTTGAAGGCAAAACTACCGACACGTTCCCCGAAAAATCCACGCTCGGTCAGAGGCTCATGTCCGTCGATGCGTTGCGTGGGTTTGACATGTTCTGGATCATTGGCGCTGACTCACTCGTGTATGCGCTGCATCGCATGAGGGAGAACAAGACCACGAACTTCCTCGCCTACGAACTCGACCATGCCGATTGGGAAGGCTTTCATTTCTACGATCTCATCTTTCCATTGTTTGTTTTCATCATGGGCGTGTCACTGGTTTTTTCGCTGACGAAAACCATTCAAAATCATGGCCGTCCGCAAGCGGTAAAAAGAGTTTTCATCCGCAGCATTTTGCTGTTCGCGCTCGGGATTATTTATTCCGGCGGCTTCTCCCACGCCTGGCCAGACATCCGTTTGATGGGCGTGCTCAACCGCATTGCCCTCGCTTACTTTTTTGGCGGCATGCTCTTTTGCTTCTGCAAACCACGGACGCTCGTGGCCATTTGCGTCAGTCTGTTGCTCGGCTATTGGGCGTTGCTGGCGTTCACTCCGATTCGCAATATTCAATTGGAAAGAAGCAATCTCGCACAACTGGCCGAACAAGCGGGCGACAGCGATACCGCGACGCTGTTCTCACAACCCGGTGTAATCCGGCCCGGAAACCCCGCATGGCTGGCCACGGAAAAAATGTTTTATTCCACCACGAACCACATTGCCGGCAAGGATGCTGTCGCAACAAATATCATCGTGTCAGACGCGGTTACGAACTATGTCGCTTCCAAATAT
>JBEEGR010000199.1:0-9111 GCA_041166985.1 Verrucomicrobiota bacterium
TGCCGAGGAGCCGCTACGCCGGTTTTACGAGGACTCAAACCGCAAAATCCAGTTGATTCCCAAATAGCAAAGCGCATAGTTGTGAGAAGTTCCTAATCTTAATAACTGAATTGAGGATGCCTATGAAAAATCAAAAAGTTTCCCGCCGCCAGTTTCTCCAAACCACCGCGCTCGCGGGCGCCGCGTTGATGTCGCCGTGGAGTCTCTCGAATGTTTTGGCCGCCGAGCCGGTCGCAAAGCGCACCGCGATTGACCAGGTCACGCTCGGCAAGACCGGCATCAAACTAAGCCGTCTCGGCATGGGCACGGGCGTGAACTCGGGACATAACCAGATCGGCAATGGCAAAGAAGCGTTCATCCGGCTCGTTCATCACGCTTACGACCAGGGCATAACTTATTTTGATTGTGCCCAGAACTACGAGACGTTCGGCTGGATGGGCGATGCCCTCAAAGGCCTCCCGCGCGAGAAATTATTCATTCAATCCAAAGTCCCCGGCAAACCCGAGGACGTTCTCGCGACCATTGATAATCACCGCAAAACTTTCCAGACCGATTACATCGACAGTCTTTTGGTTCACTGCATGACGAAGGACGGCTGGGTGGACGAATGGAAACGCGTGATGGACGGCTTCAACGAAGCGAAAGAGCGCAAATGGATTCACGCGAAAGGCGTTTCGTGTCACAAGATCGGCGCGTTGCGCGAAGCCGTGGCCTCAAACTTCAATGAAGTGCATCTCGTGCGCGTGAATCCGCAAGGCTGGCACATGGACGATGTGACCCGCGCAGACATAGAGGGCAATGCCGACGTCACCCCCGTGTTCGACCAACTCAAACTCATGAGAGGCAAAGACCGTGGCGTCATCGGCATGAAAATTTTCGGCAACGGCGATTTTAAAACCGAGGCCGCGCGGGAAAAATCCCTGCGCTACGCAATGTCCTTGAAGGAACTGAACGCCGTCGTGATTGGTTTTGAAACTCCGCAGCAGGTGGATGATACAATCAAGATGATGAATCGCGTGCTGGCGGAGGCGTGATGGTATGAGGACTGACCCCTTTAGTGTGAGTGACTGCATCTAAAACTCTCTCTGTCCAACGCTCATCGCTGGGACTGACGACGACCACTCGGAAACCGTGCTCCTGTCCCTCCATCAACACGCCCTCGGAATCGTCAACGTGCAAATCTATATCAAATGCCGGTGGATACTTCGATGGTAAACGTGAAAACCTGCGGCCGGCTAACTCCCGACGATGTCGCTCGTCGTTGACGACTCCATCAACTCGAATGCCGTGCAAGAACATCCACAGTCGGATGTCGAATGGCGTGCGACCGGACGAAGTGTAAATCCAAACGCTGCATCCGCGACGACGCAACTCGCGCACCAGCGAGCAAGTGCCCTGTCGAAGCGGCTCACCAAACCACCGGTGGATGAATGCCGGGAAGCGTCCACGCTCCGGTGGCGTGTCTAGTCCGTGGAGCACCAAAGTGTCATCAACATCGAACGAGATACGCATGACGTGTGATGCGGGCTAACATAGTATTATGTCGCAGAGCGTGCACGACATCGTGCACGGCTGATTTTTATAACTCCTTCTGCTGACATGGTTTTATGAAAAGTGACCTGCGAATTTCCATCAAGGATCGCCGTCAAAAATGATTTCTTCATAAGATTGTTCGGCGCTTCTGTTCAACGCAGTACAAATTTGTCCACCACCGGAAAGGCATTTATATTGAAGGCCGGATAGATATTAACGGTTGGCGGAGGGATGTGCAGCTTCGCCATGGCGGGCAGCAGCCGGGAATCAACAAACGCCTGGAGCGTCTCGGCAGATTCCCAAACATCGGCGACGTGGAGATGACCGGCTTCATCAATGGCTGCCGCGTGAAAGACGGCACCGGGCGCCCGCCGCGTCTCCCAGCCGATCTCTTTTCGGAGCGACTCGTACATTTCTTTCGTGATGACGTTGCTGGTGAAGAGGGCTAAGACACTCATTTGATTTTTCCTTTTCGGTTTGGTGTTGTTTTACGCCTGTGATTGGAACTTAGATTGGTTGAATCGCCTTGTCCAGATTGCACTTCTGGCGTCTTGCCGGTTCATATTGAACCTAAAACGATGACGCCCAGACCACCTCTATTTCACCGTCTCGACCTGAATTTTTTTCAAATCATTCACGCCAAGTTCGAGCAGGGCGGCGTTGCTGTATAATTCCAGATTCGGTTTCACGGCGGGTGCCTGCGCGAGTTGCCGTTGGCGGTCGAGGTCCTGGATACTCATCATGTCCAGCGCCACCGGGTCGCGACTGAAACGCAGTTCGTTCAGCATCGTGGAGTAATGGAGCAACCCGCGTTCGCCGCCTTCATACTGGCAGATCAATGCGTCCACAATGTTCAATACGACTCGGTCGCCGAGCGCAGGCAACGCGACAATTTCCGGCACGGCATTCGCCAATCGGTCGGCGTCGGACTCAAAACGAATCGTGTTGTCCACGCTGCCGAGCGCGAGGCTGTACAGATTTCCCGAGACGCCCGCGGTGTTGTGATTGAGCATTGGCGTGATGTTGATGATTTTGGTCATCTGTTGCGTGACGAGTTTCGAGACGAAGGATTTGCGGCCAAGGCCGTCGCCTTTTTTGCCGAATTCCAAATCGCCCCAAAGCAGATTTCCGAGCAACGGCGTTTCGTAAAAAACATTCTCATCGTAACCCGCCTCCGCGCTGCCCGCGACGCGCACCCCGAGGCGTTTGGCCAGTTCAAAATATCCGGCGAGGCGCAAATCGGTCTGATGTTTGTCCCAGATGATAATTTGTTTTGCCGGCACGCCCGCTGAAAGCAAACCGGAGATGACCGCCGCAACGACCGCCGGACGAGTGCCGCTGTTCGCGCCGGGTTCGGAAAAAACTTTGATGCCGACCGTGTCCTGCGTAGCGACCAGGCTTTGCCAGGCTTCGATTGAGGAAACTTTACCCGTGAGATTGGTGATGCCGCGAGCGACCATGGCTGACACGTGGCCCGCGCGCGCCTGAAAAGCGTCCGTCGCGTCCGCGTCCTGCACGATGCAAACGCGCGCGGTCGCGGCAGGGCTGGAGTTGCTGGCTGTGGAAAAGCCGTCCGCCGCCTGCGCCTTGCTGATTACGAGCAACGGGCAGAGCGTCAGCGCCGCAAAAAGCGAGCGTAAAAAATTCAATCTGTTATGTGCGTTTCTTGACACGTTCGGGCGCGAATGCTACCACGAGCTTCGATGCTGACCACCAAAAAGCGGCTCAAAAAAAGTCTGATTTTTTTTCTGACGCTCGCCACGCTTATCACCGGCTGCACGCCGCCCGGCCCGCGCGCGTTGCTGGAAGGTAAAAAACTGCTCGACCGCGGCAATTTTGACGCGGCCATCGAGCAATTGCAGACCGCGACGACGTTGTTAAGCACGAACGCGCAGGCATGGAATTATCTCGGGCTGGCGTATCATCAGGCCGGGCAGGCGACCAACGCCGTGCAAGCATATCAACGCGCCGTCGCCCTCGACCATGATTTGTTTGAAGCGCATTACAACCTGGGTTCGCTTTGGCTGGAGCAGGGACGATTGGACGCGGCCAAGGCGGAACTGACGGCTTACACGCTGCGTCGCGGCAATTCTGCCGAGGGCTGGATCAAGCTGGCGACGGCACAACTCCGCTCGCGCGATCTGACTGGCGCGGAAAAAAATTTCAACGAAGCGTTACGACTCAGTCCGCAAAATCCAGAAGCGTTGAACGGGCTGGGCCTGGTTCAGTTGCAGCGCAATCATCCGCGCGAGGCGGCGCAAGCTTTCACCAGCGCGCTCACGCAACAGACGAATTACGCGCCGGCGCTGCTCAATCTCGCGGTGGTCTCGCACCAATACTTAAACAACCGCTCACTGGCATTGCAGAAGTACCGGGAATATCTCGCCTTGATGCCGCATCAGGCGAACTGGCAGGCCGTCAGTACGGCTGCGCGGGCGCTGGAGCAGGAATTGAATCCCGCGCCGGTTGCGGTCCCGCGCACGGTGGCGTCCGCGCCGGTCGTGCATTCCACGCCGTCGAACAGCGTTATTAAATCTTCCAGCTACGCGATCGCGCGCACGTCGCCGCCTCCGCCAAAAGCCGAGCCGCCCGCCATCGCGGCGAAACCGCAACCGGTCGTTGCGCCGCCGCTGACAAATCTACAGGCCGTCAAATTGCAACCGGAGCCGATCATTAAACCGGCGCAGGAAGTTTCCACCGTGTCCGCACCCATCGTGAAAACCAGCGCGCTGGCATCAGCGACTTCTCCGAGCGCAACGAATCTGCAAACTAAAACCGAGAAGCGCGGCTTCTTCACCAAAATTAATCCGCTGAATCTGCTTCACAGCAGTTCGAAGTCTTCAACCAATACTTCACCGAGTCCGTCAAAAACCACCGGCTCCGCCACCCAATCCGAAGGCAGCGCGGCGCAATTCGCGCGCTACAGTTATCAATCTCCCGCCAAGCCAGCGGATGGCGATCGCCCGGCGGCGGAACGCGTTTTTTCTCAGGCGGTGCAGGCGCAACAGGCGAATCATTTGACGGAAGCCATTCAGGGTTATCGCCAGGCCGCGCAACTGGATCCCGGATATTACGAGGCGCATTATAATCTCGCGCTGGCCTTGATGAAAGCGGGCAGCATCCCATCCGCGCTGGCCACCTTTGAGACCGCTTTGGCCCTGCAGCCGGATCGTTTGGACGCGCGTTTGTATTTTGCGCAGACCCTCAAACAGGCGAATTATCCGATTGATGCGGCCAATGAACTGGAAAAAATCCTGGCCACGTATCCCAATGACGCGCGCGCGCACCTGCTCCTGGGCAATCTTTACGCGCAACAGTTGCGCCAGCGCGATAAGGCGCGCGAGCATTATCAGCGTGTCCTGGAATTGGATCCGCGCAATGAACAGGCTCCTGCGGTCCGCGATTGGTTGTGGGCAAACCGGCTTTAATCTGGCACAAATCCCGCTGATAACGCAGCGTGACGGCGACGGTTAATTGACGAAAACAACTGATTCAGCAAATGAACTTCAACAACCTGCCATTTAACTGGTTTGATTTCGTCGTCCCGATCGTGCTGGCCATTGGCGCGCAGCGCGGGCGCAAACATGGGTTGTCCGAGGAATTAATCCCGATGAGTAAATGGATTCTTATCGTGGTGGGCTGCGCCTTTGTTTATGAGCCGCTGGGAAAATTTATTTCCGAGGCGACGGTCTTCAGCCTCCTGTCTTCCTACATGATGGCGTATTTTGCGATGGCGCTTTTTGTCCTTATGCTCGTGGCGCTGATAAAAAAATCACTGGGCGGCAAACTCCTCGGCAGCGATGTTTTTGGACGCGGTGAGTATTATTTTGGAGTCGTGGCGGGCGCTGTTCGTTTTCTGTGCATGCTGATCGTGGTTTTGGCTTTTCTCAATGCGCGCGCTTATCATCAGGCGGAAATTACCGCGTACCAAAAATACGAGAAGGATGTTTATGGCAACGATTTCTTTCCAACATTGTTTAGAATTCAAGACGAAGTTTTTGTAAAGTCGTTTGTGGGCCGCCAGGTCAGGGAATATCTAAGTTTTCTTCTCATCCAACCGACCGAGCCGCAACAAAAAGAATTGAAGCGGAAACAACTGGACTTGCCGTAAGCTTCCCCAGCCAAGTCAACAGAAGGTAACGAAGAGAGCGAAGTTTTTCAGAACGGTAGAAAGGCTCGGTGCCGGAGATTTTGATCCTGCCGAACTGTTTTGAATTTTGTTACCTTTGTTTCCTTCTGTAAATAAGTTGAATCATTCCGAGGATAATCAAGGAGTTTGATCGGTTGTCATTTTTGAAACAGTTGCTTCCGTCGTCCACCTTCTGCATTCTGTTTTTTGGCAATGGCTGGATTATTTTCTTCCGCAACACTGGAACAGATTCGCGCCGCGAGTGACATCGTGGACGTCATCGGCTCGTATCTCCCACTCAAGCGCGCGGGCGCAAATTTCGTGGCGCTGTGCCCGTTTCACAAAGAAAAATCGCCAAGCTTCAACGTCAATCCGCACAAACAGATTTTTCATTGCTTCGGTTGCCACAAAGGCGGCGATGTTTTCAGTTTCGTAAAAGAATACGAAAGCATTGATTTCGTGGAAGCCGTCAAGCGTCTGGCCGACCGTGCGAAAATTCCGTTGGAATACACGAACAATCCCGGCGAACAGCAATCAAAACATCTCAAGGATCAACTGCTGCAGATTCACGAACAAATCACGCAACGCTGGCAAAGCGCGCTGGCCAATGAAGCGGGCGGGCAACTGGCGCGCGACTATCTCGTCAAACGCGGCGTGTCAGCGGAGGGGATAAAATTATTCCGACTCGGCGCCGCGCCGGAAGCATGGGATGACACCGTCAATTGGGCCAAGAGTAAAGGACATGATCTCGCGATGGTTGAAAAGGCCGGCCTGATTTTGCACAAGGAGGGCACGGACAGATTTTACGATCGCTTTCGCGGACGCCTGATATTTCCGATCTGCGATGAGCAGGGCAGGGTAATTGGTTTTAGCGGCCGGGTTTTGGCTGGCGATGAAAAGACCGCCAAGTACGTGAACTCACCCGAAACGCCGATCTTCACCAAGAGTAAAGTTTTTTTCGGGCTTGATAAATCCAAACGCGCGCTGCTGGATGCCGGAGTGACGATCATCTGCGAAGGGCAGCTTGATTTAATTGCATGCTTCATGGCGGGGGTGCAGAACATCGTCGCGCCGCAGGGCACGGCCTTTACCGAACAGCATTCACGAATTTTGAAACGTTACGTGGAAGAGGTGGTGCTCTGTTTCGATTCCGATGAGGCCGGACAGAAAGCGGCTGTGCGTTCGCTCGATCATTTGCTCGCGTCTGAATTGGCGGTGCGCGTCGCCGTCGTGCCAGCGCCGCACGATCCGGATAGTTTTATTAAAGCGCATGGCGGCGATGCTTTCCGCCAACTGATCGACAGCGCGGAAGGTTTTTTTGACTATTACCTCAATCGCCTTTGCGCCACGAACGACACGACGAGCGACAAGGGTCGGCTGGCCGTATTGCGGGAGATGGCCGAAGCGGTCCACAAAACCGGCAACGGAGTCTTAATTGATAAGTATGCGCAAAAGACGGCGTTGAAACTCGGTGTCACGCCAGAGTCAATGCGGGCGGAGTTCAAAAAAATTTCTCACTCGCAAAAAACCGTTTCCGAACCAGAGGAGGAACCGGTCGAAACCGAAACGATATCGCAGCCGCCCTCGATGCAGGAGTTCTGGTTGTTGAAGCTATTTTTTCTTGAGGAGGAATTACTGGATTGGGTGGCGGCCAATTTGAATCCAGACTGGGTCCAGCATCCGCTCACGCGCCAAATCGTATCGAAGCGACTCAAGGCGCATCAGGAACAAAGCTGGCAGGGGCTGGCGGCTTTTCTTAACGAGTGCGAGCCGGGCGACATGCAAAATCTAATCACGGCGGCGGCAACGGAAGACCGAAAAATTCCAAATCCCGCGCAGCAACTGCTGGATGTGACGACCCGCCTGCGAAATCAATTCCTGGACAAGGAGCTAACCGTTTTGATTCAGCGCGCCAACCAGCCGGAACTCAATGACGCGGCGCGATTGGAAATTTTGTATCAACAACAGGAGATCCGAAATTTGAAACGCCAGCCACTCGCGCCGTTGTGAATGGGACGTGGAACGCCGAGCACCCACTCGGATACGGCTATCGTTGACACAGGCCGAGCGGGTGCTCGGCGTTCCTGAAAAAGGACTGCGGCTGTGTCACAGACCAGCCGCAGCGCATGGCGGATAGAAGGAGTTCCGGATTTTTTTTCAACGCTTATTCCGTGAAGTTGCTGCGGCTGGTCGAGGACGACACAGCCGCGGTCCGTTGAATTCGGATTCAATTTCGGAGTTCGGCTATAGAATTTACTTCGCGCCCTGATCAATCCACGCCCGAACCAGGCCAATCTGTTCGTTGGTAAGCGGTTTTATTCCAGCGCGGTTCCGCAACGGCGGCATCCAATCCTGATCATCCCCAATGTGCGCCACACTGAGTACTACGTCGCTCTTGGCGCTGTTACCGGGGAGAATAACTTTACCATCCTGACCGCCCTTCAACGCGCCAGCCAGGGAATCCAGGTGCAGCTTGCCTTTTGCCCTGTCCCCGCTGTGGCATTTCACGCACGACGTTTCGAAGATGGGTTTAATGTCCTGCTGATAGGTGACATCTTTTTTGTCGGAGGCGGGCGGAAGTTTACCGGCATCGCCCGCGGTTTCTGCGGCGAAGGCAGCGGAAGCAAGGCCCAGGGCGGTGATTATAGCGGCTGTGGTTTTGGTTTTCATAGTTTAGCGTGTCAAAATTCTTCAGTAAGACGCATCAAAGGTCAAAACGTTTCAATAAATAATTGGTCTGGCAATCAGTTTCGGGAAAATAGCAGATTGGCGAATCGGGGCGACTCGTCTATTTTTCGGGAAAATTATGACTGAACAGAAGACCAAAAAACGCCGGGGCTGTTTGTTTTATCTCGCCATCATCGGCGTCATTTCGCTGATCGTTATGGTCATCGGCGGATTTTTCGGTCTGCGTTATGCCAGATCAATCGTGAATCAACTCACCGATCTACAGCCGATGACACTGCCCACCGTCACGTTGCCGGAAGAAGAAATGTTGCGCTTGAAAGATCGCATTGAAGATTTTCGCGTCGCGGTGCAACAAGGGGAACCCACCGCCCCGCTGGCCTTGACGGATACTGAATTGAACGCGCTCATTTCGAGCGATCCGGACATGGCCGCGTTTCGAAATCATTTGTTCGTCACGATTGTCAGCAACCAGCTTCAAGTGCAAATGAGCATGCGCGCCGAAGATTTGAGCCTCGATGCGTTGCGGGGCCGGTATATCAATGCGAGCGGGACGGTGGCGATCGCGTTGAAATCGGATGGGCTGAATATCAATGCGCAAGCGCTCAGCGCCAAAGGCAAACCGGTGCCCGGCCCGGTGATGCGGCAGATTGGCGGTCAGAATCTCGCGCAGAAATTCAACAACGAGCCACGCGTGAATGTCGCGTTGAACAAGTTGCAGGAAATTAAAATTGCGGACGGAAAACTCCTGCTCGTTCCGAAGC
>JBEEGR010000200.1:0-3978 GCA_041166985.1 Verrucomicrobiota bacterium
CGTCGGCGCGTGAAAGCCGTAATCCATCAGCCGTTTCGCCATATCCTCGGCGGTGACGCTCTTGAACGCCCGCAGGTCGAGAATGCATTCGTGCGCGACAAGGCCATTGGCGCGATAGAGCGTTGGAAAATATTTTTCCAATCGCGCGGCGATGTAGTTCGCATTGAGAATGGCAAACTTTGTAGCGTCAGTTAATCCATCTGGCCCCATCATCGCGATATACATCCAGGAGATCGGCAGAATTCCCGCGCTGCCCCACGGTGCCGCAGCGACTGCGCCGATATGCTGGAGTCCAACCTTTAGGTTGTCCCCTGCCCCCGAACACGCTGAAGCGTGGACTCCAACTACGGAGTGTCCGGGCAGAAATTCCACGAGATGTTCCGCCACGCCGATCGGCCCGACGCCCGGTCCACCGCCGCCGTGCGGAATGCAAAACGTTTTGTGCAGATTCAAATGGCAGACGTCCGCGCCGATGTAGCCAGGACTCGTCAGGCCGACTTGCGCGTTCATGTTCGCGCCGTCCATGTAAACCTGTCCACCGTTCGCGTGAATGATGTCGCAGATTTCTTTGATGGTCGGCTCGAACACGCCATGTGTGCTCGGATACGTGACCATCAGGCAGGAGAGATCGGCTTGGTGTGCCTCGGCCTTCGCGCGCAGGTCGGCAACGTCAATGTTGCCGTTCGTGTCGCAAGCGACGGCGACGATTTTCATTCCGGCCATCGCCGCGCTCGCGGGATTGGTGCCGTGCGCGGAAGTTGGAATCAAACAGACGTTGCGATGCGTATCGCCGCGCGATTCGTGATATGCGCGGATGACGAGCAACCCAGCGTATTCACCTTGCGAACCGGCGTTGGGCTGGAGCGAGATGCCCGCGAACCCGGTGATTTCCGCGAGCCAGGTTTCGAGCTGCTCAAACAGTTTCTGATAACCGCGCGTTTGTTTGACGGGCGCGAACGGATGAATCTTCGCAAACTCCGGCCACGACACGGGAAACATTTCCGCCGCCGCGTTGAGTTTCATGGTGCACGAGCCGAGCGGAATCATCGAAGCCGTGAGCGAGAGGTCGCGCGATTCGAGCCGCTTGATGTAACGGAGCATCTCGGTCTCGGAGTGGTAACGGTTGAAGACAGGGTGTTGGAGAAATTTGCTGGTGCGGCTCAAGGCGTCTGGAATCCGCGACGGAGTGCCGGCTAGTTTTTTCAACCTCTCGTCGGTGAACATGGGTGGCTTTCCTCCGGCAACGAGCAGAATGATCTGCCAAACGTCATCAACCGAGGTGGTTTCATCCAGTGAAATGCCAATCGTGGTTTCATCGATCAGCCGGAGATTGACGTTCTCGGACGGCGCGCCGTGCTCGACAATGGCTTTCGCGTCGTCGTCCTTCACTTTCACCGCAATGGTGTCGAAGAACGCCGAGTGGATGACCTTGCAATCTTTCACTTTCAACTGCACTGCCAGAAGGCACGTCATCCGGTGAACGCGCTCGGCGATTTTCTTCAATCCCTCCGGCCCGTGATAACAGGCGTAGAGCGACGCCATGTTGGCAAGCAACGCCTGCGCAGTGCAGATGTTGCTGGTGGCTTTCTCGCGACGGATGTGTTGCTCACGCGTTTGCAGCGTTAAGCGCAACGCTGGTTTACCGCGCGAATCTTTGGAGACACCGACAAGACGTCCGGGCATGTGACGTTTGAATTCATCGCGCGTCGCAAAGAACGCGGCGTGCGGACCACCGTAACCCAGCGGGACGCCGAATCGTTGCGCACTGCCGATGGCGATGTCCGCGCCGAATTCGCCGGGGGGTTTGATCAGAGTGAGTGCGAGTAAGTCGGTGGCGACGGTGAGCATGGCGCCCGCGGCGTGGGCTTTTTCGGCGAAGGGCGCGAAATCATGGATCGCACCGAACGTGTCGGGATATTGCACAAGTGCGCCGAACACTTTGTCGGTGAACGCAAAGGTCTCGTGGTTGCCGACGATGACTTCGATGCCGAGAGCTTTGGCGCGCGTTCGCGTGACTTCGATGTTTTGCGGATGACACGCTTCGGAGATAAAGAAAACATTTCGGCCATCTTTGAGCGCGTGGCAAAGCGTCATAGCTTCGGCGGCGGCGGTGGCTTCATCGAGCAGCGAGGCATTGGAGATATCCATTCCAGTGAGGTCGATGACCATCGTTTGAAAATTCAGGAGCGATTCGAGGCGGCCTTGAGAAATTTCCGCTTGGTAAGGCGTGTATTGGGTGTACCAACCGGGATTCTCCAAAACGTTGCGCTGAATTACGGGCGGAGTAATGCAGTCGTAATAACCCATGCCGATGAATGAGCGAAAAACCTGGTTCTGCGATGCGACGGTTCGGAGTTCGGCAAGCGCTTCGTGTTCACTGCGCGCGGCGGGAAGGTTGAGTGATTTGTCCAGGCGGATTTGTTTTGGAACCGCCGCATCGGTGAGCGCGTCGAGAGTTGCATAACCGAGTTGGCCGAGCATTTCCTGCGCATCTTCGGCGCTGGGACCGATGTGACGGCGAACAAATTTGTCCGAATGTTCGAGTGAGTTTTCAGATTTCTGCTTTTCCGAAAAAGACATGCGTGGAAAGTAAGTGCGAGCGAGGGCAAAGCAAGAGAGATTTGTCTCTCAATCGCTTAGGCGAACTCATTTTTATCAGTAGAAATCCGCGTGATACTTTCGGCAGAAATCTTTTTGAATTTAACTGAAGCATCCCGATTTGCCGGTCAAAAATTCGTCTTTTTATAACAATTAGCGCATACACAACATATCCGGCAGGTCAATGGGAAACCTCACAACTAATTGTGCTTTTTTGCCAAAAAAACCTGAAATAAACATTGTCACAAAAGGCGATTTTTTTTACTATTTTTATGTACTGAACCCGATGGTGCTAACCGACCATTCAAAGATTTTTTATGCCTGAAGAAAACGTTTTGGAACAAGCCGAAAGAACCAACAGTAATCCAGAAATCGGTGGAAGTTATGACTCGTCAAAGTTGGGAAAACTGGAAGGGCTGGAAGCTGTCCGCAAAAAGCCCGGCATGTATATCGGCGGCACCGACGAGCGCGCGTTGCATCATTGCGTGAGTGAAGTGCTTGATAATTCCGTGGACGAACATCTTGCCGGTCATTGCGACAACATCCAGGTGACAATCCACGTGGACGGCTCGATTTCAATTCGCGATAACGGCCGCGGCATCCCGGTGGACATTCATCCGCAGTACAAAATTCCCGGCGTTGAGATGGTGCTCACCACCCTTCACTCGGGCGGCAAGTATGGCCAGGGCGGTTATAAATTTTCCGGAGGCACTCATGGCGTCGGCGCGAAGTGCGTGAACGCAGTTAGTGAATGGTTTGAAGTCGAAGTGTCGCGCAACAACGAAGTCTATCATATGGAATTCGAACGCGGTAAAACGGTGAAGAAACTCGAAGTCATCGGTAAATCGAAAGGAACCGGCACGCTCATCACCTTCAAGCCGGACCCGGAAATTTTCCGGGAAACAACCGAGTTTAAATCAGATCGCATCAGCCAGCGTCTGCGCGAACTGGCATTTTTGAATTCAGGATTGGAAATTATTTTCGTGGACGAACGTCAAGCCGAGGGAAAATCGGAAAGATATTTTTACAAAGATGGCATTGAAGAATTCGTCAAGCAGCTCAACAAAAACAAAGAGCCGTTGCATCCGAAGCCAATTGCTTTCCGAAAAGAAATGAAGGAGCGCAATGACGACAAGGACATCGAGGTTCATGTCGAAGTCGTCCTCCAATATAATGACAGCTACAATGACCAGGTGCTTTGTTACACCAACACCGTTTACAACCCGGACGGTGGTTCGCACTTGAGCGGTTTTCGCAGCGCTGTGACGCGCGCGATTAATCAATACGCGAAGTCAAATGAGTTGCTGAAAGAAAAAGACCCGCAAATCACTGGCGACGACGTTCGCGAGGGTTTGACGGCGGTCATTTCGGTGAAGCACA
>JBEEGR010000201.1:0-3401 GCA_041166985.1 Verrucomicrobiota bacterium
ACAAATAAAAACTCGGTTGCGAATCCTGCTTGAGCGCGCCTTGCGAAATCAGCCTGGCGAAATTTTCTTTGCCCTTCGCATACACTTCCGGCGAGTAAATATCGGTCGCGGGCGGCAGATCAATTTCCGGTTTACTGACATGCAGAAAGCTCAAGGGATTGCCCGCCGCCATCTGGCGCGCTTCCTCGGACGACATCACGTCGTAAGGCAGTTCGCAGATGCGTTCAGCCAGTTCGGGTTTGGGGCGCAAGGCTGCAAAAGGTTTCAAAGTTGCCATAAAGCGCGGGAAGATAAGAGCGGTTTGCCCTGAACGCACGCAGAAATTGCGGAAAAAGTGCTTGCAACGACGCGGTTCGCTGGTAGTTTCTCACGCTCCTTATTGAAACAGGATTTTTATGGCAAGAATTTGTGAAGTAACCGGAACGCGCCCCATGAAGGGCAGCATTATTTGGCGCAGTGGTAAATCGAAGAAGTCCGGCGGTATCGGCACACACGTGACCGCTATCACCAAGCGCCGCTTCTTCCCGAACCTGCAACGCGTCAAGGCGCTCATGCCGAACGGCGAAGTGCGCTATGTGCGCGTCACCGCCAACGCCTTGAAAAAAGGTCTCATCACCAAAGCGCCCAAGCGCACCTGGAAAAAAGGCGATGAAGCCAAGAAGAAAGCGGCTTAAGCGCTCGATACATCGTTTAATTGTGAATCGTTAAATCGGATTTTCCGGTTTAACGATTTAACTTTTTAACGAGTTAACTTCGTGGGTTTTATATCCACTCTCTTGAAGTGCCATCAGGCAGAATTTCAATACGCCACGACTTTCCTCTTGGTTCACGCGGCAACGATGTCGAAAATCGCAATGGAAAAACTCGGCTATCGTAGAGTGAAACTGACGGCAAGCGCTGACTCTCTGGCAAATAATCTTGTGTAGCCGGGCGCCATAAAGTTGTCCGATGATTGCGCCAAACACTCCAACTCCACCGTCCTTCAAACGCACTCACTCCCACCGGTAAACTACTCTCTATACAAATAATCGCGGACAAGGTGCGTTCATCCGCTAATAAAAGACTGCCTGCTGTAATCTGTGTCTCACGGGAAATGAAGGCTTGCTGGCTCTCTGGCTTAACTGTCGTTTCGTCCTG
This sequence comes from Verrucomicrobiota bacterium, assembly GCA_041166985.1. Lineage (GTDB taxonomy): Bacteria > Verrucomicrobiota > Verrucomicrobiia > Limisphaerales > DASXHY01 > DASXHY01. The sequence goes on from JBEEGR010000201.1 coordinate 1,138, forward strand.
TCCTTCTTCACCCTCCTCGTCATTGGCGAATACCCAATTAGGGTAATCGCGCAGAATGTCTGGTGGGGGCCAATCACCTGTGTATCGTAGAGCCTTTGGCATACGAAAAGTTTTTTAACGATTTTTCAACGACTTCATTGTCGCGCGTTTGACTTCGCGCTCGGACTCGCGCTTTTTCAAATCTTCGCGCTTATCGAACTGCACTTTGCCTTTGCCAACGCCGAGCAGGACTTTCACTTTTCCATTCTTCCAATAGAAACTCAGCGGAATCAGCGCATTGCCTTTGACGGACGCCAGTTCAAAAAGTTTTCGGATTTCAGATTTGTGCAACAGAAGTTTGCGCACGGCTTTGGGTACGTGATTCTGAAGATTGCCCTGGGCATATTCGTCAATGTGCGCGTTGTGAAGAAACACCTCGTCCTTTTCCACGCGCGCGAAGGCGTCTTTGATCTGGCCTCTGCCCGCGCGCAAGGCTTTCACCTCGGTGCCATGCAATACGATTCCCGCCTCGAATGTTTCGAGGATGTGATAATCGTGCCGCGCTTTTGAATTGGTGACGATGTCCGCCATGATTTGTTTCACCGGAGGTTACGCATATTTCGCCGATGTGCAATTCCGTTATCCCACTCGTAATCGTTCTCTGGTTTCTCGCTGATTGAAATTCTTTGTGTTTGCAGTTGGATTTCACGATTAAATTTCAGAATCATGGCGCGATGACCGATCCGTTTTTCAAAGGCTGGGCCAAGCCGGGGCCGATTCCGCCGGGCGCGTTGGCGGGTGAGCCGAAGTTGGAGCCGGGCGAAACGTTGGACGCCATCAGCGGTTTTTTTCGATTGTTTCAATTGGAGAAGGGGCATCGCTTCTCGACGGACGACGTGCTGACGGCGTGGTACGGAACGAGTTGGTGTCCGTGCGCGCGGACGGCGCTGGACCTCGGCAGCGGTCTCGGCACGGTGGGAATGATCGCGGCATGGCGATTGCCGGGCGCGCGGTTCGTCACGGTCGAAGCGCAGGCGGATAGTGTGCGGCTGGCGCGCAAATCGGCGGCGTGGAATGGACTGACGGAGCGATATGAAATCCGCGAGGGCGATTTTCGCGAGAAGGGTTTGCTGCGCGCGGAGGAGAAATTTGATCTGGTGCTCGGCAGTCCGCCGTATTTTCCGCAAGGCGACGGCGTGGAGGGCGATCATCCGCAAAAAGTCGCGTGTCGTTTTGAATTGCGCGGCAACATCACGGATTATTGTGCGGTGGCGTCGCGGCATCTGGAGCGCGGCGGAATTTTCGCGTGTGTGTTTCCAATTTCGCCGCCGGAACAGGAAGCGCGTGTGCGTGCCGGAGCGCGCGTGGCGGGATTGGTCATCGTGCGCAAGCGGCCAGTGGTGTTGCGCGAGGGTGAACGGCCGTTGCTCGGGTTGTTCGTAATGATGCGCGCGGAAGATTTGCCGGAGGCGATGCGGTCAAAAACCTGGACGGAACCGCCGCTCATCATTCGCGCGGCGGACGGTTCGATTCATGCGGAATATGCGGCGGTGAAACTGGCGTTTGGTTTTCCGCCGTAGGTGAAATCGGAGGGCCGAGTTCCACGAGGCCCAAAATTAAAAGGGGACTCGCAGCGCTCGTCCCTCCGAAAAAGGTTTCGCGCTCCTACTCCACAACCATTCGCGCGAGTGCGGCGGGGTCTTCGCTACGGCTGAAGGGACGCAAACGGAAGCTGTAGTTGTATTCCCGGCACGGAATCAAAAACTCGTCGTGTGGCCATGCGCCCCAACTGTTGTCGCCGCCGACGCCTTGTTGACGCAGATCGAGATTCAGCGTGACGAAATCGCGGCGCGGCATTTCGAACGAGTGTTTCGCGCTTTGCAAATTATCGGTCGTATAATGCAGCGCGTTCACGCTCAGTCGTGGCAGGCCGACAGCGAGCAAGCCGATGCCGTTTTTATTTCGCAACGCGAGCCAGCGCACGTCCACTTTGTTGCCGCTCTCGCCCGGCTCGGTGTAGTCGGCAAAAAATTGTTCGTCCACCGTGCCGGAGTAAACGCCGAACTTCGCTTCTTTGCGGTCGGAATACGTTTCCTGCGGTCCCAATCCCAACCAAGTGATGCGCTCGAAACCTTTGGCCAAGGCCATCTGCATTCCGAGACGCGGCAATTTTGGCAAATCGGTTTTGCCGGGTTTGAAGCTGGCTTTGACGATGACATCGCCGCTCGGATAAATCTGATAAAGAGTTTCCCACGTCGCACCGCCGGCTTGCGGCAGTGAACTCG
>JBEEGR010000202.1:0-3793 GCA_041166985.1 Verrucomicrobiota bacterium
GTGTCCGCTGGAAATTGAAGTGGTGCTCGATGCTCCGCCATCGCGCGGGCCTTTGAGTGGATTGGTTGCGGCTCTGCAACGAATCCCAACCACGCACCTGCTGGCGCTCGCGATTGATTTGCCGCAAATGAGCGTTGAGCACTTGCGAAAATTGCAAACGTTCGCGAAACCACACCTCGGTTGCGTTCCATCAAACGAAGATTTTTTTGAACCGCTGGCAGCGATTTATCCGGCTGCGGCAAAAGAAATTGCCGCCGACGCGCTGGCCAATGGGAAATTATCTTTGCAAAACTTCGTGCAACAACTGATTCGCGAAGGTCTCGTGAAGACTTACTCATTGAGCGATTCGGAAAAATCTTCCTATCGAAACATGAACACGCCGGCAGATTTGCGGAAGGTGGCGGATTAAAGGGTTCAGTCTGGCCAATCTGTTCAAAAGAAAACAGCCGGGTTATGTTTCGTTGGTGCGTTTTGACTGGCGAAAGAAGTATCGCGGTTGGCGAAAAAACTGTGCGAATGCTGGATTTGCGCCGGGAAAATTCTTCTATGAATATGTCTCATTGTTTTCATTGGAATTAAGCGAGCCATTCATTGTAGCAAAAGCCGGTCATGGCATATCGCTCGCTTAAAGCAACTCGTTGCAAGCGGTTGCTGACACAGAAAAAGTCTCGGGCGAATTCACGCCGGAGCAGAAAGAGTATCTCGCCGGTTTCATGGCGGGCATTGCTCAACGCAATCTTGTGCCGTTTGTCGGCGTGTCGAGTGACGGGAAGTTGACCAGTGAAGCTTCCAATGGCGGACAAAACCTTGCCGCGCCGCGTGAGGAAATGATTTACGGCACGCCGCTGGCCGACGTGAACAAACAGGAGCGTTGGAAACACGAGGAACACCCGCTTGATGGCTGGGACCGCATTCTCGCGCACGCTGAGGCGGACAAACTGCCGGACGAGGAAAACACATTTCGCTTTCGCAACTTCGGTTTATTTTTCGTTGGGCCGACGCAGAACAGTTTTATGCTGCGCTGCCGGATTCCCGCTGGCGAAGTGACCGCCGCGCAACTTAAGGGACTGGCGGACATCGCGGACGAATTCAGCAATGGCAAAACCGCCATCACGACGCGTTCGAATATTCAGATGCGGGAAATCGCGCCACGTAATCTCGTCAATGTCCTCACGCGCCTGCAATCGCTTGGACTCACCGCGCGCGGCAGTGGCGTGGATAATATCCGCAATATCACGGCATCGCCGACGGCGGGATTTGATCCGCAGGAGTTGATTGATACGCGGCCGTTTGCACACGCGCTGCATCATTACATTTTGAATCACCGCGAATTTTACAATCTGCCGCGCAAGTTCAACGTGGCCTTTGAAGGCGGCGGTTCGGTGGATACCGTGGCAGACACGAACGATATCGGTTTCATGGCGGTACGAGTCGCAACAAGCGGCACCGAGTCGGGCATTTATTTCCGCGTCGAACTCTGCGGCATCACCGGCCACAAACAACTTGCGCGGGACTCGGGAATTCTTGTGAAACCTTCTGAAGCTGTGGCCGTCGCTGCGGCCATGATTCGTGTGTTCATCGAAAACGGCGATCGCACTGACCGCAAGAAAGCACGCCTGAAATATCTGGTAGACAAATGGGGCGTGGAAAAATTTCTGGAAGAGACGCAGAAGAAACTCGCGTTTTCGCTCGTAAAGTTTCCACCGGAAAACTGTGAATTGCGTTCGCCGTCGCTGCGGCACGGGCATATCGGCGTCTATCGCCAGAAACAAAAAGGAAAAAATTATATCGGTGTCGTCGTTCCCGTCGGCGTGATGACCACGCGCCAGATGCGGCGGTTGGCAGACATGGCGGCGAATTATGGTTCCGGCCAGTTGCGACTGACACCGTGGCAGAATCTTTTGATTCCTGACGTGCCGGATGCGTTTGTGGAAACAATCAAACGCCAGCTCGTGCGCATCGGTTTTCATCACGAAGCCACAAACATCGCGGGCGGACTCGTCGCCTGCACGGGCAATACCGGCTGCAAATTTTCCGCAAGTGACACCAAAGGCCACGCTCTCGCGCTCGCCGCGCATCTCAACCAACGCGTTCAGCTCGATCAGCCGATCAATATTCATCTCACTGGCTGCCCGAATTCCTGCGCGCAACATTACATCGGCGACATCGGCTTGCAGGGTGTGAAAGTGAGTTCCGGTGGCGAAGGCTACAACATTGTGTTCGGCGGCGGCTGCGGCGCGAACGCGGCGATTGGCAAAGAAGTGTTCAAAGGCATTTCATTTGGCGAAGTGCCAACGCTGCTGGAACGGGTTTTGAAAACTTATCTCGAACGCCGCCAGTCCAACGAATCGTTCGCGACCTTCACGCGCCGCCATGAAGTGAAGCTGTTGCAGGAAATGTTTTCAGAATGAGTCAGAATGAGTGAGCAAAATTTCATTCCGCAACTTCCCGAAAACGCGCCGTTCACGCCGGAGCAGCGCGCGTATCTGAATGGTTTTTTCGCCGGGATGTTCTCGCGCGCGCCCGGCTCTCAACTCTCAACTCCCAACTCTCAACCGCTCACGCCGCTTTCGATTCTGTTTGGTTCACAGACCGGCACTGCGGAAGGCCTTGCAAAACGAATTGCAAAAGAAGCAGGCAAACGCGGTTTTGCGCCGACGATTCACGACCTTGGTAAATATCCGATTGCGCAACTCGGGTCGGAAAAAAATGTGCTCATTGTCACGAGCACCTATGGCGACGGTGATCCGCCGGACAATGCGAAAGCGCTTTGGGATTTTCTCAACGGCAGCGTCGCGCCGAAACTTCCACAGTTGCGTTTTTCCGTCTGCGCAATTGGCGATTCCAATTATCCGAAGTTCTGCGGCTTTGGCAAAGAGCTGGACGCGCGGCTCGAAGCGCTCGGCGCAAATCGTATGCATCCGCGCACCGACTGCGATCTGGAATACGAGGAGCCGTTTGCGAAATGGCTGAATGAAGCGTTGAGCGCGCTGGCAGCAGGAGCGCCGGCTTCCAGTGCGGCACCCAGCGCTGGAGTCCTAGAACTCCAACTCGCCGAGCCGGTGCTCGGTGTTCCGAAATTTTCGCGGGCGAATCCTTTTCCCGCGGCGCTGGTCACGAATCGTAAATTGAATGCGCCGGGTTCCGAAAAGGACACGCGGCATTTTGAAATCGCGCTGGATGGTTCCGCCTTGAATTACGACGCCGGCGATGCGCTGGGCGTCGTTCCGGAAAATTGCCCGGGCCTGGTCGCGGATCTTTTGTTCGCGTTGAAATGTTCCGGTGACGAAGCAGTCGCGGGACGCGATGGAAGTTCAGTATCATTGCGCGATGCACTGGCGCGGCATTACGAGGTTACAAAAATTCCACAGCCGTTTCTCAAAGCGATGGCCGAACGAACGAGTGATGAACTGTTGACCAAACTGACTGTGCCCGGCGTGAACGGCGAATTGACGAAATTTCTCTGGGGGCGCGAGATCATTGATCTGTTGCTCACGCATCCTTCCGTGAAATTTTCGCCCGCCGAATTTGTTGCGCTGCTCAGGAAACTGCAGCCGCGCCTTTACTCGATTTCTTCCAGCCCGAAAGCGCATCCCGGCCAGGTGCATCTCACGGTGAACGTGGTGCGTTACGAATCATTGGCGCGAAAACGCAAAGGCGTCTGCTCCAGCTTTCTCGCTGACCGCGTTACACCCAATGCGCCGGTGCCGGTGTTTGTGCATATAAACAAAAATTTCCGCCCGCCATCGAACAGTGACACGCCCATGATCATGGTCGGGCCGGGCACCGGCAT
>JBEEGR010000203.1:0-5299 GCA_041166985.1 Verrucomicrobiota bacterium
TGGCCGGAACTGAGCGTGGCATTCAGGTCGTAATCGCGAATTGGAAAGACCGCTGACATGGATTCAATGCAGATTGCGACATTCAAAGAGCTGGATGTAATGAAAAATCCGGCCGCGATAATAAACCGGAAACACACCCAGATCGGTGACCGATTCAAACTCTTGCGTAATCCGTTCCGTCGGCGGTTTGGGAGTCGGTTCCTTGCTGGACAAATCGGTTTCGCCATGCAGCCATTTAAAAAACCACCCTTTGACCAGCGGCGGCATGGAAAGTTCGCGGACGAAAATTGCATTTTGTCCCACGCGTTGTTCATGATAGCCCGGCCAAAAATAAAATTGATTCATCGGCTGATCTGACGACATGCAGTAAACCAAAGGATGGTTCACGACATCCGCTTTTGCTTCCGGCAGATAAAAACTGAGTTCGCCCGTTGTGCCATAATGGTTGGCGATGATAAACACCGGCCTGCCTTCGGTGCTGAGTTTGGTGCGGGCATCATTGACGACGCTGGTCATCGCATCGTAAGCGCGCGCGCGGGTGAGCGGGTCTGGCTTTGGCGGCAACGCTTTGCCAGTGACTTTTTGAATGAGATTCGTGTCGTGCATCACGGCGACAGCCGCGAAGCCAATCGTTAATCCAACTATCAGCCAGATTTTAATCGCGCGAACACCGAGTCGAAATTTTGTATCCCAGAATGCCACCATCAAACAAAAGAGCGGCACAATGGAAGGCGCAATCCAGTTGGGCAAAACTGTGGAATGCAGTGTGAACAACAAATACGCGAGAAACACGGGCGCGCCCATGCTGAATAGAAAAACAAGCCGTGGATTGTGCCGTCCGCGACGCCAGAACGCGATGGCCGCCCAAATCATCGCGATGAAATAAATCGGATGCAGCAGGGCGGTTTCACTCGCGAGAAAATTGAAAAAGAATTGCAACGTCGGTTTCCAGACCGCCCCGACCTTAGCATCGTACGCGACGTGCGAAACTGTGACCCAGTGATGTTGTTGGTTCCAGATCAGCACCGGCGTGGCGCAAAGCAGATTGACGAGCAGCGCGAGATACGGCCCCGGTTTGCGCAGATGAACACGCGCTGGTTTCCACAAAATGAAAAACACCGCCCAACAAAGCCATTGAAAGAGTTCGGTGTATTTGCTGAGAAAGCCGAGGCCCATCCACAAACCAGTCCAAAGCCATTGCGAAGTTTTTCCATCCGCTTGCACCGCGCGCCAGCCGGTAATCATCGCGGCGGTCCAAAATAAAACGTTGAGCGGGTCAATGGTCATCAGCACGGAGCCGACGGCCATCAACGGCGTCGTCATGATGATGAGCAGGAGAAAAAATCCGGCGCGGGCATTGAACTCGCGCGCGAAAAACCGCAGCAGCAGGAAAGCAATCGTTGCGCCGATAATGGGTGAAAAGAAGCGCACGCCGAATTCAGTGTCGCCCCAGAGATGCGTGCCGAGCCATTGCGTGTAGGCGATGAGCGGCGGTTTGCTGTAATAGGAAAGGGCAGGGTGCTTCGACCAGAGCCATTGATAGGACTCGTCCTCGGTCAGTTGAATCGTGCCGCTGGCGAGATAGGCGAGACGGGTGACGAACGTGACGGCGATCAGGAGATAGCCGAGCCGCAGCCAGTGTTGGTCGAGTGACGAGTGATGAGTGATGAATGAGACGTCGTGCGGGTCTTCCGTTTCAAATTCGTCTTTCGGGATCGGCGGGACGGGATTCACCAGCGAAGGAACTTTTTCCCACCAAAGTGGAAACCATTTGCATCCGGCGCATTGCCAGAGCGCATTCAAAGCCCACATCGCCGCCGCCGCGTAACCGGCGCCGATGATTGCGCCCGCCAGCACGTCGCTCGGATAATGGACGCCGTTGTAGATGCGCGAGAACGCCACCACGCACGCGACGGGAAGCATCACGCGCAACGTGCGCCGATAATAAACCAGCAGAATCATCGTAGCCGCGAACCAGTTGGCGGCGTGCGACGACGGCATGCTGTTGTAACCGGCACGGCTTTCGGGACGTTGCATGTCGCCTTCGGTGTTGCCCATGACTTCTGCGGGGGAGGCTTTCGGTTTTTTGCTGGCGGGCAGGTTGACGTTTTTCAGCGTCAGGAACGGACGCGGACGGGCGACGCCATGTTTGATCGTGTTGTAAACGAACGAATCGCCCGGCCAGAGAATCAGCGCGAGCATCAACGCGCAGAGACGCCCACGTGCCTGGCATTTCCACAAAAGAAAAATCGCCATTGCCGCCGCGAAGACAACGAAGAAGCCAAGTGAACCTTTGCCGCTGACAAACGGCATGACCTTGTCAAAAACCGGGTTGCTCAACGTTTCGTTGATGAACCGGAATAGCGCGACATCAAGTGTTTGGAGCCAATGCACGCGCAGAGTTTAATGAAGAGAAGCGAAATGAAAACTGAATAGAGAAAGGTTTGCGGTAGATTTGCAGCCTATCCACATATTAAACAGCATCCTTATTTGAACTTGTAATAAAGCCAAGTGAAACAGCGTCGCGGCAAAAATGAACTCCACCCTGAAACTGTGGGTCGAACCATTTAACGCCGAAAAATGATGGTTTAACATATGCGCTCCCAACAACCCATCTACCCTGTGACTTCTGATATGTGCCGATGGACTTCCGGCCTGTCTCTGACTCCAAATAAAGTCTGCCATCTTGAAATATCCAATAGCACTCACAGCCAAAATACGGGTCGAGATATGAACCGTCTGGAGACGATGAATAGTAAAAGTGAATCGTTGCGCAGACCGCTGAGACAGATAGAACCGAAACGATTGTATATCGCATCTTACGCGATAGTCTCCGCAAACTAGACTCAGCGAACTTGATCATGCTCAAATCGAACTAGATGGGACTTGCTCAATAAACCACCAACGACCGAACTTTTGTATCCTTCAACCGTTCACGCCCATTAAGAAATTTTAGTTCGATGAGAAAAGAAATCTCCAGAATTTCCGCGCCCAGTTTTTTAACGAGCGAGGCGGCGGCGGCGGCGGTTCCGCCGGTGGCGAGCAGGTCGTCAATCAAAAGTACGCGGGCGCCAGGTTTCAACGCGTCGGTGTGCATGGCGATGGCGTTGGTGCCGTATTCGAGGTCATATTCCTGTTCGTGCGTGGTGAACGGGAGCTTGCCTTTCTTGCGCACCGGCACAAAGCCGGCCTTGAGTTTCAGCGCAGCGGCGGCGGCAAAAATAAATCCCCGTGCGTCAATGCCGACAACGGCGTCAACGTCGCCGGGTTTGAAATTATTGATCAGCAAATCAATTGAGCCGGCGAACAGGCGCGCATCGGCGAGGACGGGTGTGATGTCTTTGAATTGAATGCCGGGTTTGGGGAAATCAGGAACATTGCGAATGGCGCGTTCGATGTCGGCTGCCGTCGGAGCGGTTTGAATCATGGGCGTAGTGTGTAAGGAAATTACCCGAAGGGAAGCAACAAAAAAGATTAATGGATGATTGGATAGGTGGATAAAACAGGCGCAGCTTTCATCAATCCAAAAATCCACTCATCCATCAATCCCTGATTCACTTCGCCTTGGCCATTTCGAGTTTCTCGATCATCCGGCGAAGTTTTTTCAGGGCGATGTTCTGGATCTGGCGGACGCGTTCGCGGGTGACACCGAATTTCTCGCCGACTTCTTCCAATGTGCGTTCGGGTCCGCCATCGAGACCGAACCGGGAACGCAGAATTGTCGCTTCGCGCGGGTCGAGCGTCTTGACCATCTCCTGAAGCATCTTGGTGACGGTCTTTTCTTCGAGTTGTTCGTAGGGCGTATCGGCAGCCTCGTCCTGGACCACTTCAGCGAAGTTATTGGAATCTTCATCGCCAATCGGCGCGTCGAGTGACGCGGGCCGAATCGCGGCGAGACGCATTTGCGCAACCCGCGAGGCGGTGATGCCGATTTCCGCGCCCAATTCGTCATCAGTCGGTTCGCGCCCGAGTTCTTCTTGAAGACGCATCGCGGTGCGGCGCATCTTGGAAATTTTATCCACGAGATGGACTGGCAGCCGAATGGTCTTGGACTGATTGGCGAGCGCGCGTTTGATGGATTGCTTGATCCACCACGAGCCATACGTTGAAAGCTTGCCGCCTTTGGAGGGATCAAAACGTTCGACGGCTTTCATCAAACCAATATTGCCTTCGCTGATGAGGTCGAGCAGGGGAAGGCCGATGCCTTCATAGTCGCGGGCGATTTTGACGACGAGACGAAGATTCGCCTTGATCATCAGTTCGCGGGCTTTCTTGTCGCCCTTCTTGATCTTCGCGGCGAGTTCAATTTCCTCCTGCGGCGTCAGCAATTTCACCAAACCAATCTCGCGAAGGTAAAGTTTGATGGCGGTATCGCCGTCGTAACTGGGACGTTCGCGTTCGGTAAGAACCGGGTTCGCCTCCGGTTGCGGAGTGACGATGGCGGGATTTTCTTTTCCGTTCGCAGTGGGAAATTTGTGGTTGGGCTTTTCTGGCGGGCGCCGATTGGAAACTGGTTTCAAGGCGGCGCGTTTGGGCGCGAGTTTTGGCGATCGCGCTTTGACGGAGGCCTTGGGGGGAGACTTTCGTCGCACAACTTTTTGACGTTTGGTTTTAGCAACCATAAAGACTTGGAATTAGACTGAGTTTAAATTTTTTCTTCGCAAGCAAATTAAAGTGAACCTCTTGATGCATTTCGATTGAGTTAAGCAAAGTTCAATTGGCGCTGGTATGGGGATATGTGCCCAAACTTAAGCAGATAGGCGTGTAAGACAGGTTTAATTGCGGTTACGGCTGATCGAAATCCAATAGAGCAATTCCATGACGGACGTAATCATTGCCGCCACGTACGTGAGCGCGGCAGCATTCAGGACGCGGCCAACGGCTTCGCCTTCCTGCGGACGCACGATGTTCAGACCCATCAACTGCTCTTTCGCGCGACGGCTCGCGTCGAATTCGACGGGAAGCGTGACCAATTGGAAAAATGTGATGATGGAAAACAACACAATCACGAATGTGATCATGTGGGAAAACATTCCGCCGCTTATTTTGTGTGCGCCCATCAACACAAAACTCGCCAGCAGAATCAAACTGTAAGCCGTCGAGGCAAACTTTGTCACCGGAACCATGGCCATCCGCAGTTTCAACGGCGCGTATGCGGCCTGATGTTGCAAGGCATGGCCAGCTTCGTGCGCCGCGACGCCTACGGCGGCAATGGAACGTTCGCGGAAATTGTCCTCTGACAAAAACAAAGCGCGCTTGGTCGGGTCATAGTGGTCGGTGAGTTTCCCCGGCACCTCCG
>JBEEGR010000204.1:0-3221 GCA_041166985.1 Verrucomicrobiota bacterium
TGCGCCATGCTGGCTGTCAACGTGCCGACGCTGGCCAGACGATCAAGACGTTGAAGTTTTTGTTCCAGCTTTTCAACCGAGGAGACGTTTCTCAGGACAACGACAGTGTCATTTTTTTTGTTTCCGAATGGCGCGGCGGTGACAGAGATGGAAATTTCTTCCGCTGATGGAGCGCGGAAAGTTATGATGCGATTTGAAATGGTAGCGCCCGCTTGGGCTTCAGCGATGAGCGTGCGCAAAGGAGCTGGCAAAGTCTCCAGCGAGCGGGTTTCGCTTTGGGAAAATCCCAGCAGATGTTCAGCTTCAGGAGTAATCAGGCTGATTTTCCCCTCGCTAATCGTGAATAAACCGCAGGCGAGACACTCCTGTAGAATGTTCTCGAAGTTCAGTCCCTCATAGCCCAGTGCCTCATTGCTGAGGTGTTTATTTGGCATGGCTTGGATGCGCCAGGGTCAGGCAGCGCGACGGCAATCAAACTTACATCTGTGTTCGACTGTTCAGGATCAACAGGATCTCGGTCTCGCGGTCATAATGGACGGAGAGATTTCTCTGCGCAACACTCAAACCGCTACATCTTCAAAAAAATTAAAAAGCGTAGCGGTATGCAAACGAGAAGAGGTGGACATTGATTTCGTATTTGCCGTTGAAGGCGGCATTTTGATCATTTGTGATTTTGCGCGTGTCGTAGAAATCCAATCCATAAGCGCCTTCGAGCGAATGATGCCCATGTCGGTAAGCCAGTCCAATGGTGAACACATTTTGGTCCGCATCGGGAACGCTGGGTGAAAAAGTCGAATCCGGAACCGGGCTTTCGTAGTATTGATAACCAGCCCGCGCGGTCCAGTTCGGCGCGAATTGCCAGTCACCGCCGATGCCGAGAGTGAAGGTGTCTTTCCAGTTTTCGCGAATGCTGGAAGGGAAGCCAAGCGCGGTGGCTGTGCTGCTTTTGATCGGCAGCGTCTTGAAATTGGAAAACTGAATCCACTCCACGTCGGTTTCGAGACGAACTTTTTCAGTAACCTGGATGCCATAACCCGCGGAGAGAATCATCGGGAATTTGATGTTGGTCTTGAAATCACTCTTCATTTTGCCGCCACCCAGACCCGCAGGAACATTGTCCACGCTGAAGTCACCTTCGTAATCCACGCGAACCGGTGTTCGCAACGTCAAGGCCAGCCGCTGGCGTTCGGTTATCTTTATGGTCGCGCCAAAATTTGCGCCTGCACCGATGCCGTCGGCTTGCGCGTTGACATGGCCGTCGGGGTCAGAAAAATTTTGGGTCGCGAGAAACCAGGGATAAAATTGTTTCAATGTCAGTTGCGACCACATCACGTCCAAACCCGCGCCGAGACTCAGATGTTCGCCCGCCTGGATTGCGATGGTCGGATTGAAATTGATCGTTTTCAATTCGGTGAAATAAGGGGCTTGATAGCGCCAGACCCCAGCGGGACGCGAGAACGCTGACGAATCGTTTTTCCATTCACTGCCCAAGCCGTACGGCGTCGTGATTCCAATTCCGGCCACGAGCCGGCCTTCGTAGAACGGCGTGGAGGCGAATAAATTCGGGAGGATTTTCCACGGCTCGATGGTTTTCCCCTTGTCGCCGCCGGGCGATTTGAATTCGGCGCTGATGTAAACCACGGTCGGCGTGAACTGCACCTCCGTGTTGGTGACATCGGTCAGACCCGCGGGGTTTTGTTGAATTGCGGAGGAATCGTCAATCTGCGCAATGCGCCCGCCCGCGCGGCCGAGGTTAAAGGAGCCTGGAGGGGGATTACGAAAGCCTTCGCCATGCGCGGCGCTGTGTCCGAGAGCTATAATCCCGGCAACGATCGCGAGCGAACGGGTTGATTGGCGGAAAAATATTTTCGCATTCAACCGGCGGACAATTTGTTTTTTATAATTTTTCATAAGAGTGGCACGTTTGATTGTGCTGCATTTCGTACTCATTGCGGGACCTGCTTGTCCCAAGACCGGACAACCAGGGATTGTTGACGCCTAAATATGCCCAACAGCGTGAGGCTGCAAGCCAACAGTCCGAGTGATGGCAGTTTGAGCAAAGCCAGTGCCAAAGGTTATGTCTTCACGAGTGGAACGGAGCCTGGAGGGGCGAATTTGTTTTCTCGTTGGCGTAGAAAATGTTATCAGTCCGTCGGGTTAACAGATTTAAACAACCGGGTTACAAGCGGGAAAACAAAATGAAAAATGGCGAACTAAAAAACGGAGTGGTGATCGGTCACACCAGCCAGGGCAACGAACTTCAGGCGACGCTGGTCCGATTGACGCGTTATATTGCGGTGTTCGAAATTTACAGTCCGGCCCTCGTGTTGCGCACTTCGGAAGTCTTCGCTGATCTGCAGATTGTTTTGCGCGAGCGCACCATTTACTCGGGCCGCGCGGTGGTGCGGAGTATTATCAACGCGGGTTCGACGGTGGTTTGCGAAGTGACGTTGAGTGAAGAGGCCTGGATAGACGTGGAATTTGCGGCGGGCATGGTCAGCGACGGCGGTCTGGGGAACGAGTTTAAGGAATTTATTCAGGAGTGGCAGAAGCTTTATCAGGTTTTGCCGGAATTCAAAGTTGTGATCGCCGACATGCAGAGCTTTTTATCGAGCCTCCGTTTATGGATGGACCAGGTGGAACTGGGCATCCGCTCGGCGCCATCGGGCGACCGGTTTGATCTGGAGAAGGAAGTGGCGGAAAAGTTGCGCGGCTCCGTCGTGCCGATTATTTGCGAATTGTTTGAGCGGTTTGAAGAGGTTTCAAAAAAAGTTGAGGAAGAGTTTCGTCCCGCCCACCGGATGTTCGGCAAACGGCAATTGCATCCGCTGCTTTTAAGTTCTCCGTTCGTCTATCGAACGTTCAGCAAGCCGCTGGGCTATGCGGGCGATTACGAAATGGTGAACATGATGTTTCGAGATCCGTATGAAGGAGGTTCGCTTTTTGCCAAGATGGTCAACGCGTATGCGCTGCAGTTGCCGCCGATCATCGCGCATCAAAACCGGATTACGTACTTATGCGACAAACTGATTTCTGAAACCTGGCGCGCTTCACGGCAGGGAAAATCACTGCGGGTTTTTAATCTGGGTTGCGGCCCGGCTCATGAGATCCAGCGCTATCTGGCGGAAGGCACGCTTTGTGACCGCACGGAATTTGTTCTGGCGGATTTCAACGAGGAAACGATGCTGCATACCACCCAGAAACTGAGCGACCTTAAAAAC
>JBEEGR010000205.1:0-4104 GCA_041166985.1 Verrucomicrobiota bacterium
CGAAACGTGTCATTCCCTGTCTCGACGTCCACGACGGCAAAGTTACGCGCGGCGTCCAATTCGGCAAGGCCGAGGCGGGCGAGCTGCGCAACGTCGGCGATCCGGTCGAACTCGCGCTGCGTTACAACGAACAAGGCGCAGACGAAATGGTTTTCTTCGACATCACCGCCAGCGCGCATGGCCGCGCGACGATGGTGGACGTGATCCAACGCGCCGCCGACCAATGTTTCATGCCGCTCACTGTCGGTGGCGGAATTAAATCCGTGGACGACATGTTCACAATGCTGCGCGCCGGCGCGGATAAAATCAGCATCAACTCCAGCGCGCTCGCCAATCCCGACCTCATCCGGCAAGGCGCGGAAAAATTCGGCAGCCAATGCATCGTTGTCTCGATTGACGCGAAGAAAATCGCGCCAGACAAATGGGGCGTGTTCTCTCACGGCGGACGCAAGGACACCGGCCTGGACGCCATCGAATGGGCCAAACGCGCCGTCTCACTCGGCGCGGGGGAAATTGTCCTCAACAGCATTGATGCCGACGGCACGAAAGCCGGGTTTGATCTGGTCATTACTCGTCGCGTCAGCGAATCGGTCGGCGTGCCGGTGGTTGCCAGTGGCGGCGCGGGCAATCTGGAACACATGGCTGCCGTGCTGCTCGAAGGCAAAGCCGACGCCGTCCTCGCCGCGAGCATTTTTCATTTTGGGACTTACACTGTGGGCGACGTGAAACAGTTTTTGGCGAAGAAGAAAATTCCGGTGAGGTTGTAATAACTACTGAAAACACAAAACAAAACGTTTGACAATATAATGTAGAATGTTAGACTAACCACATGAACATAAATGACATTCCTACAACCATAAATAACCTCATGGCTCAAACCATGTCTAAAATAACAAAAGCAGCCGCTAGCCAAAATTTGACCGAGTTGGAAGTGCTAACGAAACGGGCTTCAGAGTTGAAGCAGATGAAAGAGCAAATAGCGTCAATTCAACACCGTCTGATTGGCTTCGCGGGCGATGACGAAACGAAGATTCAGTCGAATGGTCATTCGACTTTGACGCAAAGAGAACTTTTCATCGAAGTGTCGCAGGGGATGATAAATCAAAATTTGCTTACGTTGACCGAGTCATTGAAACGCGGCCAGATTCGAATCGGAGAAGAACTGATTATTGAAGCGCTGCCGAGTGGAGAAAGGTTCAAAACGGTGGTGATGACCAATGGCAACAAACTTCAAGAGCGCTCAGCAATTGGAAAATTTTACCGCAAGGCCGGTATCCAGGCAGGTGACACTGTTGTTCTGCGAGAAGTCTCGCGCGGAAGTTGGCAACTGCTGAAAAAATAAAACTGCTTCTCAAACTAACATGAACGACCTGACCCAATCCCGCTGGCTGCCCATCGTGCTGCCGACCTGCTCGAATCTTTTCCGTCGTGACAATATCTCGAACGGTCTGGCCTTAAGCGGCTTTTGACACTTCTCGTCCTCGTTCCAACCGCAGCGCTTTCAGGGAGAGCCGGATGTCCATGATGAAGGCGATCAGCGAAAAAATCAGCGCGGCCAGACAGCAGATGAAAAGCAGGCCAATGAGACAAGCCCCTTCCAGTTTCAGCAGCGCGGCAAAAAACAGCGCCATGATCAACAGGGCCGCAAACAAAACGCTGATTGCCCCCAGAATGATCGCGGTCTGAATCAGCTTCGCGCGCCGATAAAGATTTTCCACCTGGCCTTCGAGTTGTTGGCGATCCGCTCCGGTGGCGTCGCGCAATTCGCGCACCAGTTGCCGGGAGCGATCCACGGCGCGGCCAAAACGATTGGTCAGGGACAACAGCAGCAATCCGACGCCGGAAATTAAAATGACGGGAGCCACGGCGATTTGCAGTACCGGGATGAGTTCGCTAAGCCTAGTTGATGGCATGACGCAAGATGACTTTTCAATCCCGAGGGTGCAACCAACAATCTTGTCTATCGCTGCCCATGATTGGCTCCGTCTTTGCCGTTGCAACCGGTTGGTTATCCGACGCGAAACGAAATCCGCGTAATGAGGTCGCGGCTAAAACTGTGTTGCAGCCGGTCGAGAATTTCCTTGCGGCGATAGCGGACGATTTCCGCCAGCCACACGCTGCTGTCCACTGTAACAAAGAGCGTTCCCTTGTTGAGGCCGGTGGGCTGCGCGTGGGCGACGATAGTGGGATCAATCAGGTCATTCCAGACTTTGACAATCTCAGCGTCGGCGCGGCGGCTATCAATCCGCATGTCGGCCAGGACCAGTGGAATGACTGCACCAGCGGTTTTGACGCGGTTCTTGCGCGCCGCTTCCTGCGCCGAAACATCCACGCCACGCCACGAAGCCAGCGCGCGCTGGCGCGGAGAAAGTTTTTTGGGACCGAGCGGAGGAATGCGGCGAGGCGGAAACATGGATCAAAACTATTTCACGCTGTATCGCTACGCCTCGGCCGCGTGTTTGGCTTCCGGATGTTCGTCGAGCACGAGCACGCCATGCGGTGGGAGGTCGTAATTGCCCGAGAAAGTGTTGCCCGTGAGGAAATCGTGCATCGGTTTGTAAAACTGAATCCGAACCGGAGAATTCTGTGGATTCATGAGAAAATACACTTTCGTCCCTTCCTTTTCGCGCATGCTCACCTGGATGGTTTCGGGAACTTTGAGCAACGGATGCAGGCTGCAGATCTGCCGCAGCCAGCCGACGAGATCATGATAAAAATGCTGATGGCTTAACGTGCCGATGTAAATTGCCTTGCCGAGACCGTAGGTGTTGGTGGTCATGGCCGGTTTGCCGGCATAAAAGTCTTTCGAATAAGTCGCGAGCACCTGGCATTCTTTCGGTTCGATAATGTCGCACCAGAGTTTGGCCGGATGCAGGTGGCTGGTGGGAAACGCCCCTTTAAAAGTCAGATGATTTTCTTCGCCGGGTTGCAGCGGGTCGAATTCCAGAACTTCCAGGCCAAACAGATCGGTCAGGTCATGCGGATAGCCGGTTTCGGACGCGATATTATTTTCGTCCACCAGGCCGGTGTTGAACGTGGCCACCAACGTGCCGCCGTTTTGCACGTACAGTTTCAGCATGTCGGCCTCGTTGCCGGAAAGCAGATGCAACGAGGGTGCGAAGACCAATTTGTATTGCGAAAGATCTTCGCTCGGACGCGCGAAGTCGGTGGAAATATTCCGGTCATGCAGCGCGTTGTAAATGAGCTGAATATGTTCGCGCAAATTGAAATAACGATTGGGCTGGTTGGCCTGTTGTAATGCCCAGTCGTTGTCGTGGGTATAAAGAATGCAGGCCTCCGCCACAATTTTGCTGCCCTTGAGCGCGGGCGCCAGCATGCGGATTTCTTCACCGATCTGGCAGATTTCCTTAAAAACGCGGCTGTTTGGCTGCGGATGATGAGGCAGGACGGCGCCGGAAAATTTTTCACTGCCGAAGCGGGGCTGGCGCCATTGATAATAAAGCACGCCACAGGCACCGCGCGACAGCAGTTGGTAAGTGAACAACCGCACGAGGCCGGGTCGCACCAGTGAGTTGGCATCCTGCCAGTTCACCTGGCCGGCTTTCTGTTCAATCACCCAGAATCCGCAGTCGCCATCCGGTGTGCGGATGCCGTCTTTCTTGAGTGAACGCAAAATATCAATGTCACACGCGAGTTCAGACGCTTTGCTTTTGATTGCCGCATTGCTTTCGACTGAGACAAAATCAATTGCCTTGGCGATGTCAAAATGATCGAACTTTCGTTGTAACGCGCGCAGGTTGGTTGTAATGGGAATGTCCGGCGTGATTTCACGCAGCATATCGGTCTGCATGTTGACGAACGCGACGATGGTGTCGCTGCTGAAACGCGCCCAATCGAGCATCAGCGCCGGATTATGCGCGGTGGGCGCGTGCATTGGCATGGGCACATCTTCAAATGACGACACGACCTGTCCCAGATAACGCATGCCGAGCCGGTCATTGAGCTTCTGAATAGTTTCGTATTTCAGCTTGAGCCAGTTCTGCCATTCGAGCCGCGTGTCTTCATTGAACGACCATTCGCTTTGGTGTCCGCCAATGCCGCTGTCCACCTGCCACGCGATCAAATGCTCGTGAGTGCCAAGCG
>JBEEGR010000206.1:0-5422 GCA_041166985.1 Verrucomicrobiota bacterium
GTGCTCGGCGCTCCGTTGGTAAACGGATTCTCAACAAACTTTTCCGCCGTCAACTCGGGCCGATTCAAATACCCGCGCGCCACACCGGCTCCGCCGATGTAAAGTTCGCCGGGCACACCAATCGGCACCGGCTGACGATTCGCATCGAGCAAATAAACCTGTTCATTCGTGAGCGGCTTGCCAATCGTCGCGGACTTGCCTGCTTCGCGCAGCGTGAACGTCGAATAGGTCGTCGTCTCGGATGGGCCGTAAAGGTCGTAAACTTTTTTAACCGTCGTCTCGCCGTAAATGCGATCCACCAGCGGCGTGACGAGCGGCTCGCCCGCGAGATTCACCACGCGCACCGACGCCGGCACGCCTTTGATGCGGAGCAATTCGCGAATCGCCGACGGCACGGTGTTGATCAACGTGACTTCATTCGCCGCCGGTAAGCCGGGTAATGCAAGCGCGTTGTCCGCGAGAATCACCGCGCCGCCATGACTCAACGTCACAAAAAATTCAAACACTGACAGGTCGAAGCAAATGGATGTGGACGCGAGCACACCCGCGAGTTCTTCGGTTGTGAAAACATCCTTGGCCCACGCCACGAGCGCGACCGCATTGCGATGTTCAATCGCGACGCCCTTCGGTTTCCCCGTCGAGCCGGACGTGTAAATGATATAAGCCAAATCACTACCCTGCGCTTTGCTGGAAATATTTTCGCGCGGATGATGCCGAATTTTTTCCCAATCGGAATCGAGACAAAGAATCTTCGTGCCGTTCCGCACCGGCTGCCCGCGCAAGGAATTCTGTGTCAGCAATACCGGCGCCTTGGCGTCTTCCAAAATAAATGCCAACCGATCTTTCGGATACGCCGGATCGAGCGGCACATACGCGCCGCCCGCTTTCAACACACCGAGAATCGCGACGAGCAATCGCCACGAACGTTCCAGGCAAATACCCGCCATGACTCCCGGCCCAATCCCCAGCGCGCGTAATTCATGTGCGACCTGGTTCGCGCGTGCGTTCAATTCGCGATAGCTCAACCGATCCGTGCCGGCGATAAGCGCCACGGCGTCCGGGATGCACGCGACCTGCGCTTCAAACAATTGCGCGAGCGTAACGGTGTCGGGATATTCTTTGTCGGTTGCGTTCCATTCAACCAATACCTGATTCGCTTCGTGTTCAGAGAGCAATGGCAGAAGCGATAAACGTTCTTCAGGATGTTTGACCGCCCCGGCCAGCAGCGTTTCAAAATGAGCGACCATGCGCGAAATACGTTCCGCGTCGAACAACGCAGGACAATATTCAACCCAACCGGCAAATCCTTCCGGTGTGCGCGCAAGATGCAGTTTCAAATCAAGCTTGGATGTCTTGTTATGAATTTCGCCGGGAATAAAACGGATGCCGCCAGCATCTTTTTCCGAAATGGGTTCTTCGTAGTAATCCAGAATCACCTGGAAGATCGGCGAGTAACTCGCGTTGCGTTCCGGTTGCAACTCGCTGAGCAGCCGCTCAAACAAAAGTCCGCTGTTCGCCAGCGCGCCGCGATTCACTTCGCGCACGCGACTTAGAAATTCGCGGAAGCTTGGGTCGCCGGACAGGTCCGTGCGGAGCGGGACGAGATTGTCGAACTTGCCGACCATGCGATCCAGTTCAGCGCGCGGGCGCAACGGCACCGATGAACCAATAACGATGTCCACGCTGCCGGTGTACCGCGACAGCAACGTTTGAAACGCGGCGAGCAAGACTTCAAATGCCGTGCATTGCTCGCGTTGACCGAGAGTATCGAGCGCGGCGGTCAGTTCTTTCGACAATGCGATTGGCGCGCGATCACCGACTTCAGGCTGGTGCGCTGCGCGCGGATGGTCGGTCGGCAATTCCAGCAACGCCGGCGCGCCTTCCATGTGCCGTTTCCAGTAATTGAGTTGCTCGCGCTCGCGGTCTGGAGCGAGTTGCAAACACGTCATCGCGTCCGCGTAACTCATCGGCACGGCGGGCAGCGACGCGGGATGTCCGCCCGCGAACGCGTCGTAAAGCGCGGAAAGTTCCTCGACGATCAACCGCAGCGAACGCCAGTCACACGCAACCTGATGCGTAATCAGCAAGAGCAAATGATCGTTCTCGCTGAAGCGAATCAGCCGTGTGCGCAACAACGGCCGCGACATCACATAAGGTTTTGCGCCTTCGATTTCCGCAATGGCCGCAGCCTTCGCTTCGCGTTCAGCTTCTGAAAAGTGACTGAGATCAATGACCGGCAACTTCACATCGCGCGGTTCGCAGATCAGTTGAATGGATTGGCCGTCTTCAATCGGGAACACCGCGCGTAACGCGTCATGGCGGCGCGAGAGTTCGGTGAGACTTTGTTCCAGCGCTTTCAGGTTCAACGCCCCTTTGAGCCGCAACGCCGTCGGAATGTTGTAACTCGACTGACCGGGTTCAAACAAATCGAGGAACCAGGTGCGCCATTGTCCCGGCGTGAGCGGGAGTTGTTGCGCTTTCGAGACGGATGAAACGGGAAGGACGGGTTGCGTACCATTGCTGGCTTCCACGAGATGTTCGGACAACAGGGAAACGGTTGGAAACCGGAACAGATTCGCGAGCGGAACTTCCACCTGCAACTCCTCGCGCATCCGCGAAATCACCTGCGTCGCTAGCAATGAATGGCCGCCGAGATCAAAAAAGTTATCCAGCACGCCGACTTCGCTCACGCCAAGCACGTCACTCCAGATGCGGGCGACGACTTCCTCAATCGGAGTGCGCGGCGCAACGAATTGCTGGTCGAGTTCCGGGCGCGTATCGCCCGGGTCGGGTAAACCGCGCCGATCCACTTTGCCGGCGGGCGTCATCGGCAGAGTTCCCATTTTCACAAAAGCGGACGGCACCATGTAGTTCGGGAGTTTGCCTTTAACAAAATTCAGCAGTTCGCTCACATTGGGCGCGGCGCTGTCACGCGGAACGAAGTAGGCGACCAGTTTCTTTTTTCCCGGCGCCTCTTCGCGCGCGACGACCACGGCTTCCTTCAAACCCGGATGCGAACGCAACGCCGATTCGATCTCGCCCAGTTCAATGCGGAAGCCGCGAATCTTCACCTGCTCGTCAATGCGCCCAACGAATTCGAGAGCGCCATCGTCGCGGAAACGCGCGAGATCGCCGGTTTTGTAGAGTCGGGCGGAAGGAATTTCCTTGAACGGATTCGGAATAAATTTTTTCTCCGTCAGTTCCGGGCGATTGAGATAACCGCGCGCAATGCCAATGCCGCCAAGATGCAGTTCGCCCGTTTCGCCAAGCGGCGCAGGCTGAAGCTCTGTATCCAGAATCAGCGCCTGCATGTTCGCGATGGGCCGGCCGATCGGCAGCGTCTCATCATCCGGCCGCGCGACGTGCAACGTGGCGATAACGGTCGTTTCAGTCGGGCCATAGGAATTGATGAGCGTAACCGAATCTCCAACGCGTTGTTTCCAGCGATGCCATGCTTCATCGGAAGCTTTCTCGCCGCCGATAACGACGAGGCGGAGCGCTGGCGGCAGAAAATTATTTTCCAGATGTTCAACAATTTCGTGCCAGTAAGCAGTCGGCAGATTCAGCACCGTCAATTGTTCTTCGGCGACAAATTTCAAAAAGCTCAACGTCGATGACAGCACCTCATCAGTGCGCAAGACGACTGCGCAACCCGACAGCAGACTCGGAAAAATTTCCTCGACGGAAATATCAAAGCTCACCGGGCTGAACTGCAACACGCGATCGCTCGGCCCGAGTCTGTAAGCGCCCGACACGGCGAAATTGTGATTCAACAGCGAGCGTTGAGTAATTTGGACGCCCTTCGGCTGGCCGGTCGAACCGGAGGTGTAGATGACGTACGCCAGGTTGTCCGGCGTCGCGCGACAAAATGGATTTTTCGCGGGACAATTCCTGATCTGTTGTTGTTGCGCGGCGTCATCGAGACAAACAATTTTAAAGTCACTCACATTCAAATCCGCCAACGCGTCTTTCGTCGTGATCAACACCTTCGCGCCGGAATCATTCAGCATGTAATCCAGACGTTCACGCGGATAGGAGCGATCCAGCGGCAGATACGCGCCGCCAGCTTTCAACACGGCGAGCAGCGCAATCGGCAATTCAAGCGTGCGCTCCAGGCAGACCGCGACGAGCGCTTCCGGCCCGACGCCGAGCGATTGCAGATGATACGCGAGTTGGTTGGCGCGCTCGTTCACGGCGGCATAGGTCAATTCTTCGCCCTGGAAACGCAGCGCCGTTGCGAGCGGATTGCGGGCGGCCTGCGCCTCGAAATGATGCGCGTAGTTTTTGTCCAACGGAAACTCCACAGCTGGTCCGCTGCATTTCGCGAACCACTGCCCTGCTCCGTTGTCGCCGGAAACCGGCGTTGAAATTTCCTGGGCTGACGCCGAACCGTTTTGTTTTGCGCGCGAGGCGGCCAGGACTTTTTTCATTTCTCCGGCGAGCACCTGCACGCACGGTTCTTCGAGAATTTTTTCATGCACGCCGGGAACCACGCCAATGCTGACGCCTTGCGCAAATCCGCCCCAGCCATAGTCGGTTTCGAACGAACACATCAGCGGATGTCCCGGACTGCGGAATAGATGCACGCGTCCGGGAAACGGTTTCGGATGATAATTCAACAACGCGTGAATATGTTTCTCCCAAAGTTTACGCTGGTCGGAGGAGTATGACGAAAGATCCACGAGATCGCCGGCGTCCACTTTACCGGGAGCTTTCGGGCCGCGCTTGAACAAACGATTCAGACGGCGTTTCAACGATTCCCGTTTCCAACGGAAAAATTCCCGGCGCTGCGGCGGCGTCCACTGGCGATAATAATTGAACCAGTAAAAAAGATTTTTGAGGAAACGACCGGCCCACGTTGGCGTCCATTGCGCCTTTCCGTAGCTCGAATTCGCAGGCGCGGAATTGAATAATGCCACCAACGCAACTTCCTCACTCTGCTCTTTCAA
The DNA here is from genome assembly GCA_041166985.1 of Verrucomicrobiota bacterium. Lineage (GTDB taxonomy): Bacteria > Verrucomicrobiota > Verrucomicrobiia > Limisphaerales > DASXHY01 > DASXHY01. The sequence continues at coordinate 4,950 of JBEEGR010000206.1, forward strand.
CTGGCGCGCGACCTCGAAAGCCACGTTGCCGCCGAAGCAATAGCCACCGAGATGATATGGCCCGTTCGGTTGCATCGCGCGAATGTCTTCGATGTATTGCGCCGCCATCTCTTCGATGCTGTCGAGTTCCTCGCGGCCATCAAGTCCGCGTGAGCGCAATCCATATACTGGCTGGTCGGCATCGAGATAACGTGACAGATTCACGTAACCCCAGAACATGCCGCCGCCGGCGCCATGAATGAAAAACAACGGCGGCCGCGTCCCGTGCGATTGAATTTCCACCAGCGATGTGCCGGCGATGGCCGAGCCTTCCGCAATTTCTTCGCGGATGATCGCGGCCAGTTGTTCAACTGTCGGCGCTTGAAAAATCGTCGCCAGCCGCAGACGGCGGCTAAAAGTTTTTTCAATTTGCGAAATAAGTTTCACGGCCAGCAACGAATGGCCGCCAAGGTCAAAAAACTTGTCTTCGATTC
>JBEEGR010000207.1:0-6220 GCA_041166985.1 Verrucomicrobiota bacterium
TTTCAGGAAACTCAGAAGGAACAAAAGACGGAAGACCGCGATGAAAACAAAAGGCTTCGTGGCATTCAGCACGATAACAACCGCCGCGCTGGCCGATCCGGCGATCAATCCTCAATTCCACAAGCACCGGACAAAAACGAGTTGCTGGCTGCGTTTGAAGTATATCACGAGGCGAATCTGGCAGCAAACAAGCAAACCGCAAAACAGATAGAATTCCTCGCGAAAGCACTTGGCAGCACACAACGTCGCATCCAAAACGACGTCAATACTTGAATATGAGCAACCTGATAGCCGCCATTAAAAATTCGCAGGCATTTTCCGAAAATAATCTTGAAGACGTGCAATCGCTCCTGCCGCGCTTCGTCCGTGCAAAATGGATCACGGGCAAAAATGGTGTCTGGCCGGAAGAAGTGCAACTGACTTACACCGGCCTTGGAAAAAAAGGAATGCTACGCATCGCCGAAATTACTAAACCGCTCGCGCCGGAATATTTTGGCTTGCCGAAACAAAAGCCTTCGGCTTGGACGATCACCAAAGCGGTCATTCGGTTTGAAATCGCCTGCGCCCCGCTCTATCCAGCGCGCCTTTCCGACCGCGAAAAATCCGCCCTCGTCGCGTTGGCCGTCGCACTTGACCGCCAGCAACCGGAAACACTTTCCAATGGCTAGAGTCCAACAATTCACCGCTGCGCGCATTGCCGAGAAAATCGGCAAAAGGCCGCGCGTTGTCCGGCGCTGGCTTGCGAGCGTGAAGCCGGATGGCAATGTGATGGTGCGTGGAAATGTCGCTTCGGTTTGGAAAGTTGAATCCCTTCCCGCCCGGCTTCAGCAGGAATTAACTGCCGCCACCGCTGGCCGCTTTCGTTCCATCGAAGATTTTCTCGCCGGACCTGGTGAACCTACACCGTCGCAAATTCCGTGGAACGAAATCTGCAAGGCGCAACAGATCGATTCGCTCACTCTGCAACGTGCCTTGCTGCCATTGATCGAGCGTCGAAATGATACTTCCATCGCCGTTCACGAATTTGAAACTCTCGGCGTGCAGACATACGAACGTGAAACCGGAAAACAGATCACTCGCGAGCGCTGGCGTTATCTTTTTGACCGCACGCTTGAGCGCGACAAAGGCTCGGAATTATTTCACCGGCCCGAATTATTTCTCTCGGGAAATCTTCGCAAAGCGAACGCGCCCGCGCCGCGCGGCAATGGCGCGGCTGATTTCGAGCCGCTGAATGTTCTCATTGGAAACTTTCACGATCCGCAAAATCCAACCGGCGCAGAGATAGATGGTTTCTGGATGGAGGTCATTGAGCTATTCGGTGAATTGTGCGAAACATCGAACCCGAAAAAATTAAAACGCAGCCTGCTGGAATTCCTTTTCAATCGCGCTCCATTTCTTGCCAGCAGCGCGGGCGCGCTCCGCAGAAACTTTGATCGCAAGCTTAAAGCATTTGAGCAAGACGATGATACCGCGATGCTTGACGGCCGTGATCTAAAGCGCGGCGAATCGCGCGCGTCGGAAATTCCCCAACCGGACATTGACCGCATTGCATGGCATTCGGCACGCAACTGCGGCAACCGAACAGCGCAGGCCGTGCGCGAGTTGGCCGCGCAAGGCGAACGCGCCGGGCTTTCACAAACAACCCTTTCGCTTATCACCGCGCCGCACGCGCGCAAGAGTCACGTCAACCGCCGACTGTTTTCCGCTGTGCATCCTGATGTGAAACTCATCGCTCCCTACCTGCTCGGAAAGAAGGCAAAAGATGACGCGACACCTTCACTGCGCCGGGATTATTCCAAGCTGCGCTCAATGACCATGTTGACCGCTGACGATTTTACAATGCCGGTTTATATGTATGTGCCGGACGGCAAAGGCTGGTGGATTCTCACGCGTGGCCAATGCCTGCTGATGATTGATGTTCGCTCGTTGAAAATCATCGGCTGGTCTTTACAACCCGAGCGGAATTACAACGCTTTGGTTATTAGAACGCTGATGAATCAGACCTGCCGCAAGTGGGGACTGCCGCGCGTCTGGTATTTCGAGAACGGCATTTGGAGAAACGCACATCTCGTCAAAGGCGCGCCGCGCGAATGGCAGCATGGAAAATCATGGGGTGAACTCAAACCCGGATGGGCGCGGCTCGGAGTGAAATTTATTCACGCGAAGAAAGCGCGTTCCAAACCGGCTGAACTCGTTGGTGGATTGCTGCAAAATTTAATGGAGCGAATGCCCGGTTACTGTGGGCGCGATGAGCGGCGCGATTGTCCAGAGGACACGAAGCGGAACAAACTCGCGGTTGAAGCCCGTCGCATTGAGCCGCACGGAACTTTTTTAAGTTTCGATGCCTGGCACGATGAACTTGGCAAACTGATTGACGCTTACAATCACAATGTGCAGGAGGGAAGTGTTCTGCGTGGGAAATCTCCCGACCAGGCATTTGAATCTTTCTGGCCGCATAACGATCCGCCAATAGCGTTCGATGCTTCCTGCTGGCATCTGCTTGCGCATTATGTCAGCGAACGAACGGTTGGCGTGGACGGGATCACGTTTAAGATTGGAAATCAGCCTTTCGTTTATCGCGCCGCAAATTCTTCCGCGCTGCGCGGTCGCTCGGTTCTGTCTTGGTTCGATCCTGAAACTCCAGAAGTGCTCGGAGTCACGGATTTGAACGGACGCAATCCGCAGATGATTCCACGCGATAACGCAGTGGATGTTGCCGCCGATCTGGATAGCACAGGAGCTTCAGGAAAAGTTTATCGCGAAGAACTCGCCAAAGTTGCGGGACACAATTCGTATCCGAAAGCTCGTTACAAGATATTAAGCGCAAAATTTCAACCGACGTTCCGACAGAATTTTGTCGCGCCAGGCACCTCGCACGTCGCCGAAACATTTCAGGCAGGGCGCGCGCAATTGGAAGAAAGCCGACGCGAGAAATCGGCGCGCGTCAACACGCGAGTCAAACGCGCCCGCAAGCTCGGCTTACAAGTCGCCGCCGTAAGCGGCGACGAGCTTGCCGATGAAGGCATGGAAATGATGCTGCGGGCCGAACATGAGCAGGAAACCAAAGATTATGTTTTAGACCCGCAAAAGAAATTTGTCGGCAAATCAAAACCCGGCGCTGCCGCACCGGACAAAAAAGGAGAAGCGCCATGAGCACTCGAAGAGTCACGGCTGGCACACGCCGGACCCAACACGGTTGGGCATCCGCGCCGGAGTTTGACGAGTTGCGCGGACTGAATGGCAACGCGGTCGCTTTCAAAGCAGCTTTGATTTCGGACACGCGGGCGCGCGAACTTCTTTTTTTCCTTCAGGCGCAATCGCTGAGAGAGGGCGGCATTAAACGCATTGCGAACGAACTGATGGAAACGTTTCCCGAGCGGCTTGCCTCGCCGACGATGTTTAAAATTGGTTGCAAGCCAGGCAGACGGCTGAGTCAAAAGGAACGTGACGCGATTGATAGAGAACTGCATGGCGGTCAGGATACAACTTGGGATTTACTACACTCGGAGGAAGACCGGGATCGGGAACATTGCCAATCCACCGCCGGCGATTTTCTGCGCGAGTGCCGAGACATCGCCGAAGATGACTTGGAGCAATTCATTGAGCGGTTGTGTTGCGATCCAAAACTTTTCGTCACCAACGAAGACGCCGAGGCACGACATTACCGCAAGCTTGCTGAAAAGGCGCTGGAAGAATCCGGCCACGAAAACCCAACCAGCTATTTTACCGAAGCGCAGCTTTGTTACTTCCACGATGTGCTTGGTTCGCTCTTTGAATATCAGCAGCGTCACGAAGACCAGGTGCGATCTGACTTCGTGGAAACCAGCATTGGCAGCGTTGCCTTTGAGGCGTTGGACTACGCACTCGCAACTGGCCGGTCTGCACTCATTGAAGGCAACGCAGGGATCGGAAAAAGCACATCCCTGAAAGCGTGGACACAGTTGCACCTTGGCCGCGCGCGTTTTATCCAACTCAGAGGCATCACGCACCGCACCGGATTTTTTCAGGAACTCGCAAAAGTGTTTGGCATCGCTCGCGGCAGTGGACTTTCGGCCAGCAAAATACAGATACGTGTCGAGAATTTTCTGCAACGCACAAAGCTGATGCTAGTGATTGACGAGGCTCAATACATTTTTGAAGCCGGAAACCGCGTCACTCGACCGCCCGAACTTGTGAATTGGCTGATGACTGCCTGCTATAATGAAGGCATTCCGTTTGTGCTTTCGGCAACTTCGGAATTCAGGGAGCGCCGGGCGATTGTTGAGAAAAATACTACGTGGCAAAGTGAACAGTTACGCCGCCGTATTCGCAGATTTTTTGCGTTGCCCAATGTACCAACCAAAGACGATCTGACGCGAGTTGCGCAGAAGTTAATCCCGGACCTTGGTCGCGATGCTGTGAATTACGTTGTGGGTTACTCGCTCGTCTCGAAACAATTTTTCCAAGGCATCACCGACGCGATTGAGGACGCCAGGCTGATAGCCACTCGGGCCGGTCGCACAGAAATCCGTTTCGTTGATTTGAAAGCCGCCATTCAAGATTGGCGTTCGCCGTCCGATGCGGCGCTGCAACGTGTGTTTGCTCCCGCACCCGCTGACAAGCGCCAGCGCGGTAGCCGTAGCGTGCCGCCGCTGATTGTAGAAGAAGATTCAAGCGACGTGCAGGATAGCTGCAACCGCCTTTCAGGGCCGTTGAACGCGTCTGCGGGCAGAGAGATTTTACTGACTCCGGCCTGACCGGAGCGGTTTTAAGACCAGAGATTTTTCGGGTTGTCAAAAACCCGCTTTGGCGAGCGCGCAAAATCCACGTACACCGCGTTTCGGAAGCCCTCCAACTTTTTCGGACAAATCCACCGCCGCTTTACATCTTTGAGCTTTGACTCGGCGAGCTGAACGGTTTTCTAAAATCAACCCGGGACTTGTTTCAATCGTTCCAGAATTTTTGAGATGCATTCCGGCAGGCTGAGTTTTTCCGTGCGCAATTCCACTTCCGGTTGCAGCGGCGGCTCGTACGGCGCGGAGATGCCGGTGAACTCTTTGATCTGGCCCGAGCGCGCTTTGGCGTAAAGACCTTTGGGATCGCGCTGCTCACAGATTTCGACCGGCACGTTCAGAAACACTTCCACAAATTTTCCTTCCGGCGCGATTTTGCGGGCGAGTTCGCGGTCGGAACGATAGGGCGAAATGAAGGCGGTGATGCAGATGAAGCCCGCATCCGCAAACAGCTTGGCGACCTCGCCAATGCGCCGGATGTTTTCCTTGCGATCTACTGGCGAAAAGCCCAAATCCGAACAAAGTCCGTGTCGCATGTTGTCGCCGTCGAGCACGTAGGCATGTTTGCCCTGCGCGAAGAGTTCCCGTTCGAGTTCGGTCGCAATGGTGGACTTGCCCGCGCCACTCAGGCCGGTGAGCCAGACGACGCAGCCGGCGTGATTGTTCTGTCCGGCGCGCAACTCGGGAGTGACTTTGCCACGCGTCCAGGAAATGTTTTCGCTTTTATGTGGTCCGTCGCCATCTGACATAGTGCCAGTGAACCGCGTGACAGCAATCGTTGTCCAGCACGAACATCAGGTTGGGAGGCCGGAGTTTTTTCTGGAAAAAAGCTGCCTCAATTCTAGGCAAGGGCCAAAAACAGCGAGGTGAAACCGCCTTGGCGAAACGAAGTTCTCCCGGAAACGAGCGGAATTTCGACCGTTACTCCCCCCGAGGCATATCGCTTGCTCCATTGCCAGCGATGTTCCGTCTGACAACAATTATCGCAGCGTGCGCACTTCTGCTGAGAGCAGGAGTCGGAACGGTTTATGCCGGTGAAACCAACATCGACGGCCAATTACGTCTCCTGCAACAGCAGAACGAAGCGTTGCAGACCCAATTGCATCGGCAACAGGAAATGATTGAATCGCTGAACCATGCCGTAGCCGAACTCAAGCAAGCCGGCACGCAACGGGATCGCGAATTGCAGAACGTCAAAGAAACGGTGAAAGAACCGGAAGAGAGCGCTCGATCGTCCGGCGGATTTAATTTCGGGAAAATAAATATCAGCGGCGAAGGCGGCGTGGGCGTTTTTGAAACCGGCCGCGAAGGTGCGTTTCCGAACGCGGAGTTCCGCGTGGACGAAGCCAAACTTTTTGTGGATGCGCCGGTCTGGGGTAATGTTTATGCGTATGCCGAGTTAAATCTGGCTTCGCACGAAGCGTCCGATGTTTATCTCAATCTGGGTG
>JBEEGR010000208.1:0-7879 GCA_041166985.1 Verrucomicrobiota bacterium
CTTCCGTCCCCAATACCCGCTGCACTACCGACAGAAACGACTCCGAGTTGACTGGCTTTTGAAAAAACGCCACCGCACCCACGGCCAGCGCCCGGTCCTGGCATTCTTCGGTGCTCATGAAGATCACAGGTGTCTGGCGGGCTTCGTCTATCTGCCGCAGCCATTGCAAAATCAGAAATCCGTCCCATGCAATCCCGCCGCCATGCCCCACATCCGGAGGAAAATTGACATCCAGAACAATCAGGTCCGGCTTTTCGCGCCGCACGGCGCTGACCGCAGCGGAACCGTCGGTGGCAGAACACACCTCGAACCCTTTGGACTTCAACTTGAATTCGATGGCTTTGATGATGATCCGGTTATCGTCAACTATAAGGACCTTTCGCGGGCGCGTGCTGCCGGACAGCGATACGGCTGCCTCGGAAGCTGGCAAAGAAGGTCCGGGGATTTTTTCGGATGGATTTAGTGGCAATCTGGTCACACCCCATCGGTACCAGTCTTTTACAAAAATACAAACACGGGTTGACCCGACGAGGGGACAAGATTCTACTGACGTCATCGAACAAAACAAAAAAGGCGTCCAGGTGGACGCCTTTCGTGGAATTTGATTTGTGAAACTTACGCGCTTTCGCCGACCTGGAAACGGACGAACCGGCGGATCGTGATTTCGTCACCGAGTTGTTTGGACACCTGGGCGACGTGTTCTTTCACGCTGACTTCGGAATTCTTTTTCACGAAACCCTGCTCCACAAGGCAGTAGGTTTGGTAGAATTTTTCCAGCACCCCTTGCAGGATTTTCTCCATCGCCTGCGTGGGCTTGCCCTTGAGACGGTCGGATTGGGCGGCAATGTCGCGTTCTTTCGCGACGACGTCTGCGGGAACTTCCTCGCGGGAAACGGCGAACGGATGGCCGGCGGCGATCTGCAGCGTGATGTCTTTCACGAGTTGCTTGAATTCATCGTTGGCCACGGTGCTTTCCTTGCCCGCGCCGACTTCGACGAGCACGCCGATTTTTGCGCCAGCGTGAATGTAAGCGGCGATGAGTCCGTTGCCACTGACTTCCATGCGGGCATTGCGCGCGATCTTGATGTTCTCGCCAATCTTCGCCACAGCGGCTTCGCGGTCGGCTTCGAGATTTACGTTCGGATCATTCGCGAGTTTCTTCGCGGTGTCATCACCGAACGCGCGGAAGGTTTCGTTGCGCGCGACGAAGTCGGTTTCGCAATTGATTTCCACAAGCACACCGAGCTTGCCGCCGGGGGTGATGTGTTGGGCGATGATGCCTTCGTTGGCTTCGCGGGTGGCTTTCTTGGCGGCGGTGGCCGCGCCTTTTTTGCGAAGCGAATCCACCGCGCCGTCGAGATCGCCGTTGGATTCAACGAGCGCTTTTTTGCAGTCCATCAAGCCCGCTGCGGTCATTTCGCGCAGCTTGCCTACCAATGCAGGAGTAATTTCAGCCATAAATAGTCTTTGGTTGGGAGTTGATAGTCCGAAAACTGGTTTCGAGTTTAAAACTCGAAACCAGAAATCCGAATCTCGAAACCTAATTACGCCGGAGAACTCTCAGGCGTGGAAGGATCATCGCCAGCGGCAACTTCGACAGCTTCCGCCGATTCAAATTTTTCGCCGACAGAGGCAGCCGTTTCTTCCGCGGGTTTGCTGCGCGCGTGTTTGGCCTCAAATTCGGCGCGGGAGCGAGTAATGGTCGCGGCGACAGTTGCGAGAATCGTGCGCACGGAACGAATGGCGTCGTCATTGCCGGCGATCGGATATTCGACGAGGTCAGGATCGCAGTTCGTGTCCACGATGGCGACGACCGGAATCTTCAAGCGGCGCGCTTCGGCGATGGCGTTATGTTCGCGTTTGATGTCCACGACGAACATCGCGGCGGGGAACTTGTCCATCGAGCGGATGCCGTCAAAGTATTTCACCTGGCGCGCAGCTTCGCGGCGAATCATGGATTGCTCCTGCTTCACGTAATTATTGATCGAGCCATCGGATTCCATTTTTTCAATCGCCTTCATGCGGGCGATGGAGCGTTTGATGGTCTGGAAATTGGTCAACGTGCCGCCGAGCCAGCGTTCCGTGACCCAAAATTGTCCGCATTCCTTGGCGGTTTCGGTGACGGCGTGTTGCGCCTGTTTCTTGGTGCCGACGAACAGCACGCGTCCGCCTTTGAGAACGGTCTTCGAGAGAAATTCGCAGGCGGCATCGAGCTGGCCCACGGTTTTGCTGAGGTCAATGATATGAATGCCGTTGCGGGCATCGAAGATGAACGGTTTCATCTTGGGGTTCCAACGCTTGGTCTGATGACCAAAGTGAACGCCCGATTCCAATAATTCCTTTACGCCAATACTGATCACAATATTTCCTTTTGTTAAAAGCCCGTCATTTTGACGAACCATCCCGCGGAAAACGGGATTTAATTTAAGTGTCGTTATGGTCCCCTGCCCTCACACGAGCGCAGGATTTAAGACCGTTTCACCATTCCGCACCTGCGAAATGGCCCAGCAAAATAGCAGACGCGCGAGGCGTGGCAAATGTTTATTTTGACACTCTTTTAATCCGAAATGAACAGGTTATACTGCCCCCTCACTTAGCCCTTGAATCATGAATAGGGGCCACATCTCTTAGGAGTTGAGACATCCGAACGTAAAACTGAACCTGCGGAATGAGTGTGGAAAGAACGACGAGCAGAAGCAACGAAGATGCTACATAAAACGCCGCTTGATGTCGCACCGTCTGGCGAACACGCCAGACTTGGGCGTAGCAAAGCCCGCCCAAAACCCAAGATACCGGACAGAACAACATCGAAAAAGAAAGCACGCCACCGTCGCGGTCGTCTCCACTGGGTGTGTAAGTAGTCCAATAGTAAATCGGAAGCCAATACAGGACTAGATTCAGAGTGGCAAGAGATGCTAATCGAAATAAAATGTCAGGAGGCGCAAGCCTCATCCACGAAAGAAGCCGAGTTGGATTCGCGCTTGTGAAATTCGGCACATGCATCAGCCTGAAAAGAAATCGAAGCATGTAATTCAGAGCAACCGCGACCAAGGAGAGTCCCACAAGAACAGGGGCGCAAACATATAGCAGAAACATGACGAAGCTCATAAGCCGCTAAACATTCAAATTTCTGCCAGATTGCAATCTACCTTGGTTGGCATGGGGCGACTTTATTTCCGACGTTTTTTCTGGTCAAGAAGCGTTTTGCGCCAAGCCTCCCTTTCGCTGTCGGCTGTTTCCATCCGAACCTCGCTTGTCAAACCCGGGGTCGTTGATTACTTTCATCCTATGTTAAAAAAGTTCGCGCTTCTTTCGGCCCTCATCGCTTTAGGAGTTTCAGCCAGCCGGGCTGACGTCGTTCAACTAAAGGATAATGCGGAGATCGTCGGCAAAATTTTGACCGAGAAACGGGACCAGGTCGCGGTGGACATCGGTTATACCGTGCTGGTGATTCCGCGAAATCAGATTGCGAAACTTTCCTACAGCGAGGCCCCGGCCAAGGGCAAATCCAAAAACGCCAAAGCTCCTGCGCCTCAACCAGCCGTCGTCAAACCGCCAGCGGAAACCAAGCCCGCCGCGCCGGAGCCAACCTCCAGTTTTTATGCCGCCAATACCAAATCGCTTTCCGAACACAGCGTGCGCGATCTCGTCAATCAACTCGGCGAAGCCGTCGTGCAGGTGCGCACGCCCGGTGGACTCGGCTCCGGATTCATCATCAATGACGATGGATTCCTGATGACGAACTTCCACGTCATCGAAGGCGAGACGCAGATTTCCGTCGCGGTCTATCATCAGAAAAACGGCCAGCTTGAGCCAAAGGTTTACAAGCAGGTGCGCATTGTCGCCATCAATAAATTTGAGGACATGGCGCTTTTGAAAATTGAAGACAAAGACGCGCCGAAATTTAAATTCGTGCTGCTCGGCAGCGCCGATGTGCTGGCCGTGGGCGAACGTGTGTTTGCCGTGGGCAGTCCGCTTGGTTTGGAACGCACCGTGACCGAAGGCATGATCAGCACCAAGACGCGCGAGATGCAGGGCGAACTTTATTTGCAGACGACGGCGCAGATCAATCCCGGCAACAGCGGCGGCCCACTCTTCAATATGCGCGGCGAAGTCGTCGGCATCACGAACATGAAAATCACTTTCGGCGAAGGACTGGGTTTTGCGATTCCGATTGAGGGCGTGAAATTTTTCCTCGACCATCGCGATGCCTACGCTTATTCCAACGACAATCCGAGCAATCCGTATCGTTATCTCGAACCGCCGAGCCACACGCGGCAGAGCGCGTTGGCCAATTAATCAGCAACGGCGTTGAACAAACCGCCGCCATTTCAGTCAAACCGGGAACTCCAATAAGGAAATTATGAAATATGTTTCAGCGCTTTGCGCAGCCGTGGTCCTGACGGTCATTAACATCCGGGCGGCCATTCCTCCTGTTGAAAAGCTGCTTCCCGACGATACGCTGATGCTTTTCACCACGCCGGATTACAACAAACTGCGGGAGATTTATAAAACGTCTCCGCAGATGCAATTGTGGAACGAGCCATCCATGCGGCCGTTCAAGGAAAAATTTCTTGCGAAGCTCAACGACGATCTCATCCAGCCGCTGGAACGCGAACTGGGAATTCATTTGGATGATTACACCAATCTGCCGCAGGGCCAGATCACCTTTGCCCTCACACAAAACGCCTGGTCCGGTAAAGAAGGCGACCCCGGTTTTCTGTTGTTGCTCGACACAAAAGACCAGTCCGGCCAGCTCCGCAAAAATCTCGCGGAGCTGCGCAAAAAATGGGTGGACGCAGGCAAGCCGATCAAATCGGAAAAGATCCGTAATATTGATTTTTTTGTGCTGCCGATTTCCGATAAAGACGTGCCGAAGACGTTGAGGAAATTTTCGCGGTCCGACAGCGATTTTGGCGATGGCGACACCAACCAGGCGCCGAAACTCGAACTGGCCATCGGGCAATTTGAATCGCTGCTGATCATTGGCAACTCGCTCAAGCCAATTGAAAAAGTAATCGTGCATCTGACCGGCGGCGCGATGCCGTCGCTGGGCGATCTGGCCGCGTACGAACAGAACCGGCTCGCGCTGTTTCGCGATGCGCCCGCGTATGGCTGGGTAAATGCGAAGGGATTTGTGGATGCCGCGACCGCGAACGGAAAGGACAAGCCGGCCGAGGACGACCCTTTCGCGGCGCTCCGGCCGGCAAAAATCATTGCGGCGCTTGGGTTAAATGGATTGAAGACGGTCGCCTTCAGTTTCCAGAATTCCCGTGAAGGTTCCTTGATTCAGGCATCCATCGGCGTGCCTGAAGCAAACCGCTCCGGCATTTTCAAAATTTTCGCGCCCGAAAGCAAAGAATCGAGTCCCCCGCCCTTCGTTCCCGCCGATGCCGCGAAATTTCAACGCTGGCGCATCAACGGCCAGAAAGCGTGGGCCGCGCTGGAAAAAATGATCAATGACTTTTCACCGCAGGGAATGGCGGGCATCAATTTCATGATCGAAACGGCCAACTCCGCCGCGCAGGAAAAAGATCCCGGCTTCGACGTCCGCAAAAATCTGATTGCCAACCTGGGCGATGATTTCATCAGTTACGAAAAAACCGCGCGCGACGGTGCCGAGGCCGGAGCCAATTCCCAGCCCGCGCTGTTTCTGATCGGCTCGCCCAATCCCGATCAATTCGCTTCGGCGCTGAAAAATGTTTTGGTTTTACTGAGTCAGAACAGTTCGCCGACTGAGCGCGAATTTCTCGGGCGAAAAATTTATTCCGTTCCGATGCCGGCCATGCCAACGGGCGCACCCGCCGCAAAAAGCGCGCCGCGATCATTGAACTACGCGTCCAGCGGTGGCTATGTGGCGCTGGCAGCGGATGTCTCCATACTTGAGGAATATTTGCGGAGCAGCGACAGCCAGCAGAAAACATTGCGCGAAACGCCCGGACTGACGGAGGCCGTTGCGAAAGTCGGCGGCACGGGCACGGGCTGGTTTGGTTATGAAAACCAGGCCGAAACTTCCCGGGCGACTTTTGAAGCATTGCGAAAAAGTTCCGGCACCACCAATACCAGCAGCGGACTGATGAGCGGCATGGGCCTGCCGGGAACCGCCAATCCATTCAAGGAGTGGATGGATTTCTCACTGCTGCCGCCGTTCGAGAAAATTTCAAAATACTTTTACTTCACGGTCTATACCGGCGCGGCGAACATGGATGGAATGACGTTCAAAGTCTTCGCGCCCGTGCCACCGGCGTTGAAAAAGTAATTGCCGTTACATCGTTAAGATCGTGAATCGTTACATTGGATAGCCGATGTAACGATTTAACTTTTTACGATTCAACGAACTCACTCCTGCGGATAAACCAGAATCCGGTCGTGGACGAGAACGATAAGGTCATTCTTCCCATCGCCAGTCACGTCAGCCACGGCGGCTTCGCGCGGCTCGGCCATGTCATTGCGGCGGCTGCGGAAGGTGCGTTCCTCAAAAACCTGCCACCGGTTGGCGGGAATTAATTTGTGGTTCGCGTCGAAGATGACGAGGTCGAGATAATTTTTTTCCGTTTCCAGAAAGACCAGATCTTTTCGGCCATCGTTATTCAAATCGCCGGACATGACATCGCCGAGATGCCCGTCTTTAATCGGCGTTTCGTAGCCATCAAGTTCCGTCAACTCCCAGACCTGCCCGCTCAACGGCATCCAGGCCACGGTATTCAACCCGAGGAAAGCAACGCTGTTGGCCGTCGTGCTGCCCATGGCCACTGATTGCAGACTCGTGAAATCAGAAACCGGCAGTTCCACATTACGCACCACCTGCCAGACGCCCGCGGCATCGCGTTCGCACAACGTCAAAAACTTCCGCTCGGCATCCAGCAAAAAGAGCGAGGGCACCGCGTTGGTCGCATTCGGCACCGCCGCCGCACCCACAATCCGCGAATCGCTTGCCGCGCCGTTGATCTGCTCTTTCACCTTGAACATCCACCCGCCGCGATTGGTCGAGCTTTGCAGCGACGCTTCCGCTTGCAACACGACCGCGCGCAGGAAATTTTTTTGCGGCAACAACAACTCCGCTTTGCCATCGCCATCCACATCCACTGAACTCAACCACGGTTGTTCAATCGCGCCGCCGGGCGCGGCCACGTCCAGTTCCTCGAAGTCTTTGCCGGCCACCTGGCGAAACACTTTCACCTTTTCATACTGAATAAGCGCGACGAGATCTTTCAGTCCGTCCTGGTCCACGTCATGAATGGCCAAAGCCGTGGGATTCGATTTGAAACTTTCGTTCAGCTTTTGCGTCTTGGTTTTGCCATCCGCCGTACGAGTAATCAAAGAACGTTTGCCATCCTGATCCACAATCACAGCCAGCGTCGGTTTCGCGCCTTTTTGCAGGCTGCCAACCGCCATTGCCAGCGGATTTCCTTCCAGCGGAATCAGTGTCGGAAACGGCAGCCGTTGTTTGTCGTCCAGTTTGGTGACGCCAATCTGACGTTCGTCCGCGCTCAGGAGAAATACTTCCGGTTTGCCATCGCCATCCCAATCAGCCACGGCCAGGTCAGTGACGCCCGCGAGCGTGGGAAAAGTTTTCGGCGTGGAAAGCGAACCGTCCTTGTCCTGAAAACAAATCGAAATTTGTCCGCTCTCCGGTTCGGCCACGAGCAGGTCGGGCAAACCGTCGCCATTCACATCCGCCCAGCGCAGGCCGCGGCGGGCTTTGTCCGTCTTGGTCAACGGCATCACCTGCAACTGGCCCTGGCGAAAACTCCCGGACAACGGCTCGGCGTCTTTGTGCGTGAACGTGGAAACCTGCGCCCGGCCGGAATTTTGCGCGATGGTGATAACTTCCACTTTGGAATTGGTTTCGAGATTGTCCGCCCAGTATGACCGGATC